>CAYVXO010000010.1:0-49133 GCA_964454485.1 uncultured Rubrivivax sp. | reverse complement strand
AGTCCTGCGGGTTGTTCACCGGCGTGCCGGCCATCGCCGTGATGAGCCAGGCCGAGGTCAGCACCCAGCCGGTGCCGGCGAAGGCCAGCAGCACGCCGAAGACGACCTGGCGGCCGTCGCGCGGCACCCAGGCGCCGAAGGCGGTGGCCAGGGTGGCGCGGCCCTGGCGCTGCAGCGCCCGGCTGACGGCGTACAGGCCGGTGGCCAGCACCGGCGCCACCAGCAGGAAGCCGGAGAAGGCGCCGGTGAGCAGCCAGAACGCGTTGCCCGCCAGTGCCAGCAGCCCGAGGCCGAAGACGGCCAGCATCAACCCCTGCAGCAACCCCGGCAGCGGGCAGCGCACGAAGTCGCGCCAGCCCGCGGCCAGCCAGCCCAGCGGGCGCAGCAGCGGCACGCGGCGGGTGCCGAAGCGGCGGGATTCGATGACGGCGGCGCTCTCCTTCATGGGGCGCGAGTGTGCCTCAGCCGACTTGGCGGGCCCTGACACGCACGCCGTCGGCGACGTTGGCCGGCGGATAGACGATCACGGTGGCGCCGGCGGCCAGGCCGTCGCGCAGCCAGGCCTCGTGGCCGTTGCGCGCCTCCACCGTCACCGGCCGCAGGCGCGCGTGGCCGCCGTCGACCACGAACACCGCGTAACCTTCGCCGCCGGGGCGCGGGAAGACCGCGCTCACCGGCACCTGCAGCGCCTTCTCCTCGCGCCGGGTGACGATGCGCACGCCGACGCGGTAGCCGTCGCCGAGCGCCGCCCATTCGGCCGCCGGGCTGGTGATGGCGATGAGCACGTTGACGCGCTGCTCCTCCACCCCGAGCGCCGAGACCTTGGTGAAGGCCGCCGGCTCGACGCGCCGCACGCGCCCCTGCAGCACGCCGGGGCCGCCCCAGCGTTCGATGCGCACCGCGCTGCCGGGGCGGGCGGCCAGCGCGTCGGTGGTCAGCAGTTCGGCCAGCACTTCCATCTTCGCGGTGTCGCCCACCTCGACCAGCGGGGCGCCGAGCGCGACCGTGGTCTCGCTCGTCTGGTGCACCTTCAGCACGCGGCCCTTCACCGGCGAGCGCAGCACGAAGGCGGCGCCGCTGCCGCCGCGCACCGCCCCCAGCGCGGCGCGGGCCTGCTCCAGCTCGTGGCGCGCCACGTGGTCGTTCTCGACCGCGGTGTCCAGCTCCTTCTGCGCCGCCTGCGCGGCCAGCCGGTCGGCGTCGATCTTGGTCGGCGCCACGAAGCCCTGCTGCGCCAGCTGCTCGGTGCGCGCCAGCTCCACCCGCGCCTGCTCCAGCCCCACCTTGGCGGCCTCGATGCGCGTGATGGCGCGCCGCGCGCTCGCCTCCGCGGCCCCCACGCGGGCCTGCTGCTCGCGCAGCGTGCGCTCGTCGAGCATCGGGCTCAGGAGCGGCATCAGCGTCGCCACGACGCTGCCTTCCTCGACCGCATCGCCTTCGCGCAGCGCGATGCGCTGCAGCCGGCCGGCCAGCGGGGCCGAGACGACGTAGCGGTCCAGCAGCCGGGTGCGCGCGTCCTCGTCGACCGTGGTCTCGAAGGGGCCGACGGTGGCGGTGGCCACCTCCACCGGCTGCGGGCGCGGCGCGAAGGCCCAGGCCAGCAGCGCCGCCAGCAGCAGCGCCGAGGCGCCGCCGATCCAGATCGTTCTTCTTTGCATGAATCCTTCACTCCCGCGTCTTCAGCGCCGCCACCATGTCCAGGCGGTCGATGCGCCGCCGCACCACGAGCGCGCTCGCGGCGCCGGCCACGAGCACGCACACCGCGGCCCAGGCGTAGGTGCGCGGCAGGATCGCCACCGGGAACAGGAACTGGTCGCTCTGCAGCAGCACGGCGATCAGCCGCACCAGCCCCCAGCCGAGCACCATGCCCAGCGGCAGCGCCACCGCGATCGAGATCGCCATCTCGCCCAGCAGCAGCGCCGAGACCTCGGCGCGCGTGAAGCCGAGCACGCGCAGGCTGGCCAGTTCCCAGGCCCGTTCGGCGAGCGCGATGCGCGCGTTGTTGTAGACCACGCCCACCGCGATGACGGCCGCCATCGCGGTGAGCACCGTGCTCATGATGCGGATGTTGCGCGCCGACAGCTCCTGCATGTTGCGCAGCATCGTCGCCTTGCTGAAGGCGCCGGCCACGCGCGGCATCGCCCGCGTGGCCTCCAGCACCTGCGGCTCGCGCCCGCGCTCCACGGCAAGCACGTAGCCGCTGCTCAGGTCGTCGTCGCCGAGCGCGCGGTTGAGCGCGTCGCGCGCCATGTAGGCGTTCAGGCCCATCATCTCGCGCACCAGGCCGTCGACGCGCAGCGCCAGCGTGCGCGGCCGGCCTTCCAGCACCTCGGCCAGCACGACGTCGCCCAGGCGCAGTCCGAGCTTGCGCGCCAAGCGGTCGGTGAGCAGCAGGCCGTCGCCTTCGACCGGCGCCACGTGCTGGTCGACGTCGATCACGCGGTACAGCTCGGTGCCGGGCGGGTAGCCGCGGATCAGGCTGCGTTCGCGGTGGATGCCGTTGACCAGCGTCACCGGCACGAAGCGGGTCGACTCGACCATCGTCACGCCGGGCGCGTGCGCCAGCTCGAGCCGCGCGCGGTCGGGGCCGGCGTCCATCAGCCAGACCGCGACGTCGCTGCGCATCGAGAGGTTGAACTGGGTGTCGACGATGTACTCGATGGCGTCGCGGAAGAAGTTGCCCATGATGACGATGGCCACCGCCGCCGCCACGCCGCCGATCGACAACAGCGACCTGAGCGGCCGCCGTTCCATCGTGCGCAGGATGAGCCGCAGCGAAGTGGGCAGCCCGGTGATGCCCAGCCGTTCGACCAGCGTGCGCCGGTAGCGCCCCGGGGCCGGCGGGCGCATCGCCTCGGCGGGCGCCAGCTTCACCGTCTGGCCGATGGCGCCCAGCGTGCCCAGCACCGCGGTCGCCACCGTGAGCGCCAGCGCCAGCAACACCAGCCCGGGCGGCAGGTGGTGGTCGAACACCGGGAAGCGGAAGAACTCCTGGTACAGGCCGACGAACATGGCGCCCAGCGCGTCGCCCAGCGCCACCCCGAGCGCGAAGCCCACGAGCACGATCACCAGCACCATCTGCAGGTAGTGGGTGGCGATGCTGCGGTTCGGGTAGCCCAGCGCCTTGAGCGCCGCGATCTGCTCGCGCTGGGTCGCCACCAGGCGCGAGACCACCACGTTGAGCAGGAAGGCGGCGACGCCGAAGAAGATGGCCGGCAGCACGCTGCCCAGCACGTGCTGTTCCTTGATCTCGTTGTCCAGCATCGCGTTGGAGGTCTGGTCCTCGCGCGCGTAGGCCTCGCGTGCGCCGTAGCGCTCGAGCGTGCGCTGCAGGTCGTGCATGACGCCGCGCTCGTCGGCACCGGGCGCCAGCTTCAAGGCCACGCGGTTGAAGGCGCCGGTCATGTCGTAGGCGGCGGCCAGCGCCTCCAGGTCGACCCAGAAGACGCCGAAGCCGCGCTGGTCGGGCATGCCCCAGAGGCCGGCGAACACGTACTCGGGCGAGAGCGCGATGCCGGCCACCACCAGCGTGCGCAGGCGGCCGTTGACGAGCGCCGTGAGCCGGGCGCCGGGCTGCAGGCCGTGCGCGGTGGCGAAGGTCTCGCTCACCCAGGCCGGCAGCGCGCCGTCGGAGCCGGCGCGGCCGGGCGTGCCGTCTTCCGAGGTGCCGCGCCGGAGCGTGACCAGGTTCAGCCGCGGCGGCCGCTTGCGGTCGACGCCGATGAGCTGGCCGATCACCGGGTCGGCCACGCCCTGGAGCGTCACGCGCACCGGGAACTCGGTCGTCGTCTGCACCTCGGCCACGCCGGGGATCGCGCGCAGCGTCTCCAGCATCGCGTCGGGCGCGCGCTTGACGCCGGCGAAGACGTCGGCGAAGCGCGCCTGCTCGTAGAAGCGGTCGCGCGCCTCGGCGAGCGACTCCACCGCCGAGAGCGTGGTGAGGAAGCCGCCGACGCCGCTGGCGACGACGAGCGCGATCGTCAGCGCCTGGCTCCACATCAGGCGCAGGTCGCGCAGCAGCTTGCGGTCGAGCGCACGCATCGGGCCCGCCTCACCAGACCAGGTCGGCCGGCGCCACCTTGGTCGTGTTGCGCTCGATGCGCTGGATGCGGCCGTCGCCGAGGTGGATCACGCGGTCGGCCATGCCGGCGATGGGCGCGTTGTGCGTGATCACGACGGCGGTGGTGCCGAGCTCGCGGTTGATGCGCTCGATGACCTCCAGCACCAGCTTGCCGGTGGCGCAGTCCAGCGCGCCGGTGGGCTCGTCGCACAGCAGCACCTCGGGCTGCTTGACGATGGCGCGCGCGATCGCCACCCGCTGCTGCTCGCCGCCGGAGAGCTGGGCCGGGAAGTGGTCGCGCCGGTTCGCCAGGCCGACGAGGCCGATCGCCTCGTCGATGTCCATCGGGTGGGCGGCGATGTCGGTGACGAGGGCGACGTTCTCGCGCACCGTGAGGCTGGGGATCAGGTTGTAGAACTGGAACACGAAGCCGACGTGCTCGCGCCGGTAGCGGGTGAGGTCGGCCTCGCTGGCGCCGCTGAGCACGTGGTCGCCGAAGCGCACCTCGCCGCTGGAAGGCACGTCCAGCCCGCCCAGGATGTTCAGCAGCGTGCTCTTGCCGCTGCCCGAAGGCCCGAGCAGGACGACGAACTCGCCGCGCCCGATCTCCAGCGAGACGTCGCGCAGCGCGACCACGTCGACCTCGCCGGTGCGGTACACCTTGCCGAGGCCGTGCGCGACGAAGACCGGTTCTGCTGACACGACGGCATTCTGGGCGCGCCCTTTGTCCCACCGTTGATGGAGGTCAATCGACGGGTCGCCCGTGCCGCCGGAGGCCGCGAGGCGCCACAATCGAGCGGCCGGAAGCGCAACCGGCCTCCGAAACCAGCATGAGCGAGATCAAGGCCCTGCTGCTCACCGACGTGGTGGGCAGCACCCAATTGTCCGAAGCCCTGGGCGACGCCGTGATGGCGGGCGTCTGGGCGGCGCACGACCGGGCCGCGCGCGACCTGCTGCCGGCCTGCAACGGGCGCGAGATCGACAAGACCGACGGCATGCTGCTCATGTTCGACAGCCCTGCCGATGCCCTGCGCTTCGCCCAGGCCTACCACCAGGCCTTGACGGCACTGCCGGTGCCGCTGCGCGCGCGCGCCGGCCTGCACGTGGGTCCGGTGCTGCTGCGCCACAACAGCGCCGAAGACGTGGCGCGCGGCGCCAAGCCGATCGAGGTCGAAGGCCTCACCAAGCCCACCGCGGCGCGCGTGATGGCGATCGCCGGCCCCGGGCAGACGCTGATCACGCGCGACGCCCACGACGCGCTCGGCGCCGCGGGCCTGGAGGGCCGCAGCGTGCATTCGCACGGCCACTGGATCTTCAAGGGCGTGAGCGAGCCGATCGAGGTCTTCGAGCCGCTCGTGCCCGGCGCCGAGGCGCGCGCGCCGGCCGACGGCGAGAAGGCCTACCGGGTGGCGGTGGACCGCGAAGGCTGGCGGCCGCTGAAGGAGATCCCGAACAACCTGCCGGCGCAGGCCACCAGCTTCGTCGGCCGCGAGCGCGAACTGCGCGAGGTGAAGGCGCACCTGGCCGAGGAGCGCCTGGTGACGCTGCTGGGCATGGGCGGCCTGGGCAAGACGCGCATGTCACTGCAGGTGGCCGAGGACCTGAAGCCGCAGTTCACCGACGGCGTCTGGTTCATCGACCTCTCGCCGATCCGCGACGCCGCGCTGGTGGTCGACGAGACCGCCAAGACGCTGGGCGTGCGCGACGAACCCGGCCAGCCGCTGCTGCGCACGCTGGTCGCGCACCTGAAGCCGCTGCGCGTGCTGATCGTGCTGGACAACTGCGAGCACCTGATGCAGCCCTCGGCCGACATGGCGCACGCGCTGCTGCGCGGCGCACCGGGGGTGCGCATCCTGGCCACCAGCCGCGAAGGGCTGAAGGTGCCGGGCGAGCTGACCTACCCGGTGCACCCGTTGCCGGTGCCCGAGCGTGCCGACGGCACCGCGGCGCTGATGGAATCGACCGCGGCGCAGCTGTTCATCGAGCGCGCGCGCCTGCACAAGCCCGGCTTCGAGGTCACCGAGCGCGACGCCGCCGCGGTGGCCGAGCTGGTGGTGCGGCTGGAAGGCATCCCGCTGGCGCTGGAACTGGCGGCCGCGCGCGTGCGCGCGATGAGCATCGCCGACATCAACCTGCGCCTGCGCGACCGCTACAAGCTGCTCACCGGCGGCGCGCGCGCGCTTCAGCAGCGCCAGCAGACGCTGCGCGCGCTCGTCGACTGGTCCTACGACATGCTGTCGGAGAACGAGCAGACCCTGCTCGGCCGGCTGGCGGCCTTCGTCGGCGGCTTCGTGCTGGAAGCGGCCGAGGCGGTGTGCGAAGGCGACCCGCTGGAGAGCTTCGACATCCTGGACCTGCTGACCTCGCTGGTCGAGAAGTCGCTCGTCATGCTGGAAGAACGCGAAGGCCAGTCGCGCTACCGCATGCTGGAGACGATCCGCGAGTACGCGGCCGAGAAGCTGGCCCAGCGCGGCGGCGGCGAGGCGGTGGCGGCGCGCCATGCCGACTTCTACTTCGCGCTCGCCAAGCACGTGCGCGACGGGCTCATGGGCCCGGAGCAGGCGCAATGGGTCGAGGCCGCCGAGGCCGATCTCGACAACATCCGCGCCGCCACCGCGAGCGCGCTGCAGGGCCGCGCCGACGCCTTCATCGCGGTCAAGCTGGCGGTGGCGCTGCAGAGCTTCTGGCAGCTGCGCGGCTACGCCACCGAAGGGCGCGCGGTCGTGAAGGCCGCGCTGGCGCTGCCCGCGGTGCAGG
Organism: uncultured Rubrivivax sp.; assembly: GCA_964454485.1. Lineage (GTDB taxonomy): Bacteria > Pseudomonadota > Gammaproteobacteria > Burkholderiales > Burkholderiaceae_C > Rubrivivax. Next base: position 42,316 of record CAYVXO010000010.1, on the reverse strand, counting down.
CCGCCGAGATGGCGCAGGCCTGGGCCCTGTACGTGGGCGCCGCGCTGGCCGGCAGCCAGGGCGACCATGCCGAGGCGCAGAAGATGCTGGCGCAATGCCTGGAACTGCGGCGGCGCCTGGGCAACCCGGTGGACATCGCGGCCACGCTGTCGACGCTGGCGCTGTCGCGATTCCGCTGCGGCGACGCGCAGGGCGCCATCGAATGCGAGCGCGAGGCGCTCGCCATGTTCCGGCAGCTGGAAGACAAGGTCGGCGAGGCGATCGGACAGACGCACCTGGGCGAGTACATCGCCGCGCAGGGCGACGACGACACCGCGCGCCGCGAGCTGGCACAGGCGCTGAAGCTGGCGCGCGCCATCGGCCACCGCGAACTCGAGGTCGACTGCGAGATCATGCTGGGCTCGATCGACTTCGAGTCCGGTCAGATGGGCGCCGCGCGCGAGCACTTCGCGCGCGTGCAGGCCATCAGCCACGACGCCGGCGACCGCACCCACGAGTCCGTCTCGTTCTGGTGCCAGGGCCGCGTCGACCTGGCCGAGGGCCTGGTCGCGGAGGCGGCGCCCAAGCTGGCGCGCGCGCTCGAAGCCTTCCAGGCCCACGAACAGCGGGCCGAACTGCTCGGCTGCGTCGAGGACCACGCCATGCTCGCGCAGGCCACCGGCCGCGGCCCGGCGGCCGCCGCGCTGGCGGCCGCGGCGAGCGAGATGCGACAGCGCCTCGCGCTCCAGCGGGTGGGGCGAAGCCGCGCGCGCTGGGACACCTGGCTGGTCGCGCTGCGCGAGACATTGGGCAGCACGGCCTTCGAAGCCGCATGGCAAAGCGGCGTCCCGTGGGACGCCGCCGAGATGGTCCGCCAGGCGCTGGCGGTGTCGAAAGGCTAGCTCGGCCGCTCAGGCGCGCGCACCGGCCCGCAGGCGGCGCTGCAGGCCGCCACCGAGCAGACCGGCGGCCAGCACCAGGGCCAGGGTGCCGGGCTCCGGCACCACGGAGACCGCGAGGACCGGCCGCGAGTCGGCGGCCTTCAGGTCGTTGGTGCCGTAGACGTACTTGTAGCAGTCGCACTCGTCGTCGTGGTCGTAGTCGCCGCGTCGGTGGTGTTCCTCGATGCAGACCTTGTCCTGGTAGATCAGGATTGGGCCCGAGTAGTCGGTCGGCACCGTCAGGCCGCCCGGCAGCGGCGTGCCCACGATGCCGTTCACCGCGAACTCGAGCGCGAAGTTGACGTCGTAGGTGGCGTCGTACAGCCAGGCCGAACGACCGGTGACGAAACCCGTGGCCACCCCGCCGGCCAGCTGCAGCTTGTTGACGGTGAAAGAGGCCGGCGCCGGCGGCGCGAAGGTCAGCGTGTGGATCACGGTGTCGACGTCGGTCAGCTGGTACAGCTCGACGGTGGCCGACAGGATGGTCGCGGCGCCGGGCGCGCAGGTCACCATGCCCGTGAACCCGGTCGCCGCGCCGCAGTTGGTGGGCGCGTCGATCTTGATCTCGCCTCGCCAGCCCAGGTCGTCGAAGGGATCGCCATAGGCGGGATCCCACTTGCCCTGGTACACGATCGCGTGGGCCGGGCCGGCGGCCGCGAAGGCCGCCACCAGTCCCAGCAGGGCGGCGCGCAGGGTGCGAATGACGCTGGACTTCATCGGGTCTCCCTTCGGCGTTCGCACGTTGCCGGCGGGTTTGCCAAGCGGGTGATGCAGCGCGCGACGCGACACCGTGTTTGTACCCCGTCACAGTGTGTCACTCCCACAAATGTGATGATCAAACGGCGCCGGACCCCGTGACTGAGGGGGCATTTGGGCAGGCGAAGATCGGGCTTTCCGACGGCCCCTTCACCTTTGCGCGGGAGAACCCGATGTCCGAAGTCGCCACCCAGATCGAAGGCCCGGTCACGACGATCGTGCTGAACCGCCCGCACTGCCGCAACGCGGTCGACGGGCCGACCGCCGCGCTGCTGCTGCAGGCGTTCGAGGCCTTCGAGGCCGACGCCACCCAGCACGTGGCGGTGCTCGCGGGCGGCGGCGGGCACTTCTGCGCCGGCGCCGACCTGGTGGCGCTGGGCGACCCGGCGCGCGCCAACGTGCTCGCGCCCGACGGCCGCGGCCCGGGGCCGATGGGGCCGACACGCATCGCCTTCACGAAGCCGGTGATCGCCGCCATCGAAGGCTACGCAGTGGCCGGCGGGCTGGAACTGGCGCTGATGTGCGACCTGCGCGTGGCGGCCCGCAGCGCCGTCTTCGGCGTCTTCTGCCGCCGCTGGGGCGTGCCACTCATCGACGGCGGCACGGTGCGGCTGCCGCGCGTGGTGGGCCAGGGGCGCGCGCTCGACATGATCCTCACCGGCCGCGCGGTCGCGGCCGACGAGGCCCTGGCCTTCGGGCTGGCCAACCGCGTGGTCGACGACGGCAGCGCGCTCGCCGAGGCGCAGGCGCTGGCGCGCCAGATCGCCGCCTTCCCGCAGCGCTGCCTGCGCGCCGACCGCGCCTCGGCCTTCGCGCAGTGGGACCTGCCCTTGGCCGAGGCGCTGCAACGCGAAGGCGCGGGCGGCCACGCGGCGGCGCTGGCCGAAGGGCTCTCGGGCGCGGCCCGCTTCGCGGCGGGTGCCGGGCGCCACGGCGGCGGGGCCTGAGGCCGAGGCCGGGCGCGCGCCGTGGGACACTTCGCCTTCTCGCGTTCCCTTCCGTCCATCGATCCCATGCGCGCACTCATCGTGTCCCTCGCCCTCGTCGCCGCCGGCGGCGCCCACGCCACCGGCCTGGCCACCTGCGATTCCGGCCCCAGGGAAGGCTGGCAGCCCACCAGCAAGCTCGAGCAGCAGCTCAAGGAGAAAGGCTGGACGGTGCGCCGCATCAAGGAAGACGGCGGCTGCTACGAGGTCTACGGCCTCGACGACAAGGGCCAGCGCGTCGAGGCCTACTTCCACCCGGTGACGCTGGCGCCGGTGCCGACGCAGAAGCGTTGATCGACAGCGTCGCGGTCTGGAGCCTGCCGGTGCGCCTGGCGCACTGGGCGCTGGCCGGCTGCGTGATCGCCTGCCTGGTGCTGCACGAAGGCGGGCGCTGGCACGAAGCACTGGGTTATGCCGCGCTCGCGCTGGCGCTCGCGCGCACGGCCGGCGGCTTCGTGGCCCGCACGCCGCGGCTGCGCTTTCGCGCCTTCGTGCGCGGCCTGCACGCGACGCTGGGCTATGCGCGTGCGCTGCTCGGGCATGCCGAGCCGCGCCACCTGGGCCACAACCCGCTGGGCGGCTGGATGATCCTGGCGCTGCTGGCCTGCGCCGCGCTGGCCGGCGCGAGCGGCGCGCTCTACACGACCGACCGCTTCTGGGGCGACCCGGTGGTCTACACGCTGCACCAGGTGGCGGGCTGGTCGCTCGCGCTGCTGGCACCGCTGCACGTGGCCGGCGTGGCCTTCACCTCGCGCCGCCAGCGCGAGAACCTCGTCGCCGCCATGCTGTGCGGCCGCAAGCGCGCGCCGGCGCCGGGCGACGTGGCCGACTGATCGCGGTCAGGCGCGCTCAGTCGCGGTGGCTGCGCCCATGCCCATGACCGCGGTCGTGGTCGTGGTCGTGGTCGCGGTCGTGGCCGTGGCCGTGGCCGCGCCGCGGGTGCTCGCGCTCCCAGCGCTCGCGCACCCAGTCCTCGCGCACGAAGTACACCGGCTGCCCACAGGCCGCGTAGTGGCTGCACCAGCGCGCCCAGTTCGCCTGGTGCGCCGGCGGCACGTACAGGTACACCGGCCGGCGCACCACCGCCACCGGAGAAGGCGCGATGACCACCGGCTGCGGCAGCAGCACCGGCGGCGGCGGCAGGTTGCCGATCTCGATGCGGCCGTAGACGCCGGGCTGCTGGATGCCGATCGAGATGCCGACCTGGGCGGCGGCGAAGGCCGGCGCGGCCGCCATCGCGGCGGCGCCGAGCAGAAGCAGGGTGCGATTCATCGAAAGTCCTCAGGGCACCGTGATGGCCAGCGGCGGCACCGGCGCGCTGGTGTCGACCGGCACGTTCTTCGTCACCGCGCCGGCGGCGGCCTGCAGCGTGTAGTGCGCGGCGGCGGCGGTGTCGGCGCTGAACGGTGCGAAGCCGGTGCCGGTCCACTGCGAACGGACCGGCGGGTCGCTCGGCAGCATGAACTCGAAGTCGCCGCTCGTCGGGTCGACCGCGGCCCAGGCCACCTCGACCGTGGGCCCGGCGCTGATCGACTGCAGCGCCCGCAGCGTTCCCGTGGCCGGCGTGAGCGTGCCCGCCACGCTGCGCAGCGGCTGCGCCAGCGGCGGCGGCAGCAGGCCGGCGGCGCTGGTGTTGACGGCGGTGGGCACGCCGCTGGCCACCGGCACGCCGGCGATGACCGCGGTGGCGCGGCCGGCCGCGCTGAGCACCAGGTCGTAGTTGCCGGCCGGCAGCGGGTAGAGCACGAAGCGGCCCGTCAGCGGGTCGGGCGTCGTCGCCTTCACCGGCACCCCGCCCTGCTGCACCGAGACCTGCGTGGTCGCGAGCGCGATCGCGGGGTCCACGTAGCCGGTGACACGCAGGCCGGCGTCGGCCAGCAGCGGGCTCACGGTGAGCACGGGCTTCAGGTTGTACTGGCCGGAGTTGCCGCGCCGCACGACCGACTTGCAGGCGTCGAAGTCGAGCACGAAGTCGGCTTCCTGGCCGGCCGGCACGTCGAGGCCGACGTCGACCTTGAGGCCGCTCTGCTGGCCGCTGGGCGTGGTGAGCGCGACCTCGGAGCCGCCCGTGGGCACGACCGAGTTGGCGAGCGGGTTTGCGGCGTCGTTGTCCGCCAGCACCAGCCGCAGCTGGGTGTAGCGGCCGGCCGGCAGGTCGGCTTGTCCGAGTTCCATCAGCACTCCGTTCGTGAGCGTGAGCAGGTCCACCCGCCTGGCCGGCGCGAGCACGATCTCCTGCCAGCCGGCGTCCGATTCGGCGGCCGCCGGGTCCCGGTTGACGCGCACCTTCTGCACCGTGACGTTGACGGCGTCGTAGCCGCAGGCGGGAGCATCCGTGATGTGCAGGCGCATCGTCCCGTTCTCCTGCATGCCGGTGCCGCTGATGCCGCCGCCGCCGCCGCAGGCGGCCATGAGGATCGTCGCGACGGCGGTGGGAAGGAGATTGCGGAGCTTCACGGCGGGCGGCCTTCCTCGCCGGGCGCGGGGCCCAGCGGCTCTTCGAAGTAGTGGATGCCCAGGCCGACGCGCGCGCGCGGCACGTCCGGGCCCTGGGCCGGCGCGTCGTCGTCGTGCGCGGCCAGCCAGCGGTCCAGCCGCTCCAGCAGCGCCTGGGCGTCGCCGGCGGCGAGCTGGCGGAACGCCGGCAGCACGTCGACCGGGATCGAGTGGTACATCACCTTGCGCTGGAAGCGCGGCTCCTCGTCGCCGTGTTCCAGGTTGTGGTCGATGGTGGCGATGAGGTCGGCCACGTCCTGGCCGAGGATCGCCACCTTCTCCAGCGTGCCGCCGGCCGGCACGTAGGCGCGCGCCAGCGGTTCGTAGAGGCCGTCGTCGCGCTGGCGCACGGCCCCCACGCGCAGCAGTTCGTCCAGCACCGCGCGCGCCGGCATGTCGCCGCTGTAGCGCCGCACCAGGGCGGCGAAGCCCAGGTCGCCGTCGACCGGCAGCGCGCGCGGGCCACCCCGCTCGTCCAGGAAGTCGGCGTCGCGCACCCAGCCGGAGACGACCCGGGCGGCGCGGTTGCGCCGCTCGCGCAGCGACTCGTCGGCCGGTTCGGCCACCGAGCGCAGGCGCTGCACGTCCTTGCGCGTGAGCCCGGTGAGGATGGACGCGCGCGAGGCCGAAGGCTTGCGCCCGGGCAGCGCGAAGTCGGTCATCGCCGCCTCGACGAAGGCGCGCTTGGCCGATTCCTCGAACACCGCGAACGGCACCCCGTGGCGCAGCATGAGCCGCGCCAGCGGCCGCACGAGCCGGACGATGGCCGCTTCCAGCGCTCGCGTGGGTCGCAAGTCGTGGTCCATCTCATTTTGGGAGACTTTTCCCAATTATGACCCAACTCAAGGCATCCGCGAAGGAGTGGAAGCGACCCCGGTAGCGGCATGGCATAACCGGGCCGTTGCCCGTGCGGCCTGGAGGAACGACCTTGAGCGACGCCGCCCCACCCCCGTCCGGCCGCGACCTGCTGGTCTTCTGCGACGGCACCAGCAACACGCTCACCGCAGGCCGCCGGGACACGCACGTGCTGCGCCTGTACGAGCACGTGGTCGGCCACCCGGCGGGGCCCGGCGGCCGCGAGCGCATCGCCTACTACGACCCCGGCGTCGGCGCGCCCGACGCCGCCCCGCCCACCGACCCGCTGGACCTGGCGCTGCGGGTGCGCGAACGGCTCACCGGGCTGGCCTCCGGGCGCGGCATCTACGACAACATCGCCCAGGCCTACACCTTCCTGATGCGCCACTGGCGCGGCCCGGAAGACCGCATCTTCGTCTTCGGCTTCTCGCGTGGTGCCTTCACGGCGCGCGCGGTGGCCGGCATGGTGCACCGCTTCGGCCTCGTCCGGCCGCAGCACGAGAACCTGCTGCCGACGATGCTGAACCTGTTCTTCTCGCGTCGCGAGCAGGACGGCAAGGTGCAGGGACTGCCGGGCCGCCTGCGCGCCTGGCTGCTGGGCGAGCGCACCGGCCGCGCAGAGCTGGCGGCGCAGATCCGGCGCGACTTCACCAGCTCGGCCGGCCACGACGCCCGCGTGCACTGGGTGGGCCTGTGGGACAGCGTCGAATCGGTCGGCTTGGCGCTCGGCCTGAGCCGCCGGCTCACGGGCACCGCCGGCCTGCGCGGCAAGCGCATCGACCACGTGCGCCAGGCGCTCGCGCTCGACGAGCACCGGCTCGCCTTCAGGCCCCAGCTGTACGAGGAACCGCACGACATCGACGACGGCGGCCAGACGCTGCGCCAGCGCTGGTTCCCGGGCGCGCATGTCGACGTCGGCGGCGGCCTGCCGCCGCAGGAATCGGGGCTGGCCGACGACACGCTGGCCTGGATGGTCGCCGAGCTCGAGTCCACGCTGCCGCTGCCGCCGCTGCAGCGCCGCCAGGGCGAGCGCGTGCGCCACGACATGCTGTACTCGAGCCCTTGGTGGGCGCTGGTCGGCATGACGCTGCGCGACCCCGCAGGCGTGAAGGTGCTGCGCGCGCAGGTCGCGCCGCCCACGCGCGACGTCTGGGCGCAGCGCCGTCCGCTGCTGCCGCTGCTGTGGGCCGCGCTGGGGGCGCTGGTCTGCTGTTGGCTCTCGGGCCTGTGCCTGGCACCGCAGGAGGACCCCTGGTCGGTCGACGCGGTCGTGGCGGCGATGGCCGCCGCCTCCGGCTTCGCCGGCGCCCAGCTGGCATCGCTCTGGGGCCAGGGCCTGCATGCGGCCGTGTCGCCGCCCTGGCACGAGCAGGGCCACCCGGCCTGGGCGATGTCCTTCGACCTGCTGTTCATCGCCTGCTGGGGCTACGGCCTGGCGCGGGTGGCCTCGCGCGCCTTCCGCTGGCTGCTGGGCACGCGCGACCCCGGCGACGACCAGCGCCCACGCTGGCTCTGGCTGGGCCTGGCGCCGATGGTGGCGGTGTTCGGCGACGTCGCCGAAGACCTGCTCACCTGCATCACGCTGGCGCTGCAGACGGCGAGCATGACGCCGCTCGTGACGCCGGCGCTGTACGCCGTCGGCCTGGCCTCGGCCGTCAAGTTCGCCGGCCTCCTGGCCTGCCTGCCGCTTCTCGTGGTGCGCTACTGGCTGGCCTTCGAGCCGCGCCAGAGCTTCGGCCCGGCGCGCCGGCGCGCCGGCCACCTGTACGCGCTGCTGCTGCCGACGGCGCTGCTGCTGGCCACCTGGGGCCTGGCGCGGGCCCTGGTGTGCTGGGGCGACACCGGCTGGATGGGCGACACGATGTGCCGCAGCCACTATGCCATCGGCGCGTTGCTGGCCGGCAGCCTGCTGGTCGCCTGGTGGCTGCGGCGCGACCTGCTGGAAGGCGGCACCCGCCGCAACAGCTGGCAGGGCTTCAAGGCGCTCGAACGCACCGAGCGCCGGCACGTGGGCGGGTCCGGCCTGCTGAGCCTGCTGATGCTGCTGCTGTGCCTGTACCTGCTGCTGTGGGCGCCGGTCCGCTTCTAGCGCCCGAGAGGAAGGACGCTTCGATGAGCCCCCATTTGCCCCTGCGCCGCGCGTTTGCCGCGCTCCTGCTGGCCTGCTGCGGCGCCGTCTTCGCCTACCAGCAGGCGGGGCATTTCTACACCGCCTTCGCGCTCGCGCACACCGCGCCCGCGGCCCTGCCCGACCGCGAGCGCCTGCTGGTCGCCTTCTGCGCGCAGCTGCCCGACATGGCCTCGGACCTCGACGCGGTGAGCGTCTACCAGGCCGCGGCGATGGCCAGCCCGTGGAAGTGGTTCCGCTGGGCGAGTGCGGACAGGATCGACGGCAAGGAACTGCGCCGCATGGTCACGATGCAGCAGCTGCTGCACGGCCTGACGGGCGGGGCGTCGAAAGAGGTGCAGAAGGTGGCCCTCGATTCGGCCCGCGCGCTGCTCGAGGCGGCCGGGGCCGAATCGCCGGGCGCTGCACGCGACGAGGCGCTGTGCGCGTTCGGCTTCAGCCTGCACCTGCTGGGTGACTCCGCGGCGCACGAGCAGATCGACGACGCGGCGAAGGATCCGAAGGACCGCCGCATGTACGTCACCGGCCGCGGTCACGCCGCCGACTGGAACGACCCCGACCATGTGTTCTGCTCGCGCTACGTCGAGTCGATGGCGTCGCGGGCGCGCAGCTGCCAGTTCGACGAGGACCCGAGGTTCCGCTTCGAGTCCTGGCACGCGCTGTGGAAGCGGATCGGCGCGTTCATGGACGAACTCTTCAAGTTGCCTCAGCAGGACCGCGAACCCCTGGTCCGCGCCCTGCGCACCGTCGGCCGCGACGCCGCACCCGTCAACCAATGGAACGAGAAGCGCATGCGCTTCACGCTCGGCCACGGGCTCGACCAGCAGGTCGACAAGTTGTCCGACTTCATCGACCGCCACGAGAAGGAGGAACGCCCCTGCGAACAGGTGCTCCAGGACGCGGCGAACGAGTCGCTCGCGCCCTTCGTGCGCGGCCAGGCGCCGAGCTGCGCCAAGGTCTGGAGCCGCTACCAGAGCGTCGTCCGCACCAACTTCCTCAAGGCGCCGAAGGAAGTGCGCAAGGAGCTGGACACGAAGCCCGACTTCGAGCGCGACGTCTACTGCACGACGCCGCTCGCCGGTCAGGACTGCTGAGACCGCCCCGGCCCCGCCAGCGCCTCCAGTTCCACCCCACGCTCGCGCAGCAGCTGCTCCAGCGCCGGCAGCAGCGCACCCAGCCGCTCCTCGAGCGCGTCGCGCACGGTGTCGACGACGACCTGCGTCGCGCGCTCGATCTCGATGTTGAGCGCGTCGCCTTCGCGCTTGTCGACGAAGGTGGTCATGCGCAGCGTCTCGGGGATCAGCCAGACCTCGAACCAGCCTTCGCGCCGGTTCGCTTCCGCTACCGTGAGGCTGGCGCCGTTGACCGCGATGTAGCCCTTGGCGAACACGTAGCGCATCCACGGCGGCGGCACCGCGATGCGCAGCACGTGGTTGTTCTCGGGCCGGCGGATCGCCGACAGCGTGGCCTTGAAGTCCACGTGGCCCGACAGCGGGTGGCCGCCGACCTCCGCGCCTTCCTTCGCCGCCCGCTCCACGTTGACGCGGCTGCCTTCGGCCAGCGAGCCCAGCGTGGTGAGCGCCAGGCTCTGCTGCATGACGTCGAAGCGCGCCGCGTCCTGACCTTCGAGCGCGGTCACGGTCAGGCACACGCCGTCGGTGGCCACGCTGGCCCCCACCGCCAGGCCTTCGGCGAAGCCGGGCGGGAACTCGAGCGTGAAGCTGCGCAGGCCGCTGCGGTCCTGCAGGCGGGCCACGCGGGCGACGCCCTGGACGATGCCGGTAAACATGGAGGCGAAGCTTACTGCCCCTCCGCTACCATCGTTCGCGTGACGCCCCCCCGCCCCCGCATCCCCGGCCGCCGCCTGCTGCATTCGCCCGGCCCTTCGCCCGTGCCCGACGAAGTGCTGCACGCCATGTCGCGCCAGCCCACCGACCTGGCCGACCCCGAGGTCATGCGCGTCGTCGACGCGTGCGACAGCGGCATGAAGCGGCTGCTGCAGACCGAACGCGCCGAGCTGTTCTTCTACGCCGCCAACGGCCACGGCGGCTGGGAAGCGGTGATCGCCAACCTCGTGGGCCCGGGACAGCGCATCCTGGTGCCGGGCACCGGCCACTTCAGCGACGGCTGGGCGGCGCAGGTCACGGCCTTCGGCGGCGAGGCGATCCGCACGCCCTGGGTCGAAGGCGAGCCGATCGACCCCAAGAGCGTGGAAGCGGTGCTGCGCGCCGACACCAAGCACGAGATCGCGGCCGTCTTCGCCGTCCACACCGACACCGCCAGCAGCGTGACGAGCGACCTCGGCGCGCTGCGCGCCGCGATTGACGCCGCGCGCCACCCGGCGCTGTTCGTGGTCGACGTCGTCGCCTCGCTGGCCTGCGCGCCGTTCGCGATGGACGCGCTCGGTGCCGACTGCGTGATGGGCGCTTCGCAAAAGGGCCTGATGGGGCAGCCCGGGCTCGCCTTCGTGGCCGTGAACGAGCGCGCGCTCGAAGCCGCGAAGCTGAACCCGACGCCGCGCTTCTACTGGGACTGGGAACGCCGGCGCGGCGAACACCCCTACCGCCGCTTCTGCGGCACGCCGCCGCTGGCCCACATGGCCGGGCTGGAAGCGGCGCTGGCGCTGATCGAAACCGAAGGCCTGGACCGCGTGCACGCACGCCACCGCCGGCTGTCGCGCGCCGTGCACGTGGCGGTGCAGCGCTGGGGCGAAGGCGGCGCGATCCGGCTCTTCGCGCGCACGCCGGCGGCGCGTTCGGTCTCGGTCACCGCCATCGAAACGGGCCCCGGCACCGACCCCGAGGCGCTGCGCACGGTGGCGCGCGAACGCTTCCAGGTCGCGCTCGCCGGCGGGCTGGGCCCGCTCGCCGGCCGCGTGTTCCGCATCGGCCACCTGGGCGACACGAACGAGGCGCTGATCCTGGGCTGCCTGGCCGGCACCGAGGCGGCGCTGCGGGTGCAGGGCATCGCCTTCGCACCCGGCGGGGTCGAGGCGGCCGAGAAGGCGCTCATCGACGGCGACCGCGATGGCGACTGAAGCGTCCGCTCCCGACCCGCGGCTGGCCGGCTTCGACCTGGCGCACCCGTCGCCGGCCTTCGTGGCCGACCCCTACGCGGCCTTCGACGCGCTGCGCGAACGCGACCCGGTGCACGCCTGGCGCGAGAACAGCGTCTTCCTCACCCGCCACGCCGACCTGCTCGCGGTCTACCGCAGCCCGCACGCCAGCAGCGACAAGAAACGCGAGTTCGGCCCCAAGTTCGGCGAAGGCACGCCGCTCTTCGCCCACCACACCACGAGCCTGGTGTTCAGCGACCCGCCGCTGCACACGCGCGTGCGCCGCATCCTGATGGGCGCGCTCAACCAGCGCGCCATCGCGCGCATGGAAGCCGGCGTCGTGGCGCTGGTCGACGGCCTGCTCGATGCGATGGCGAACGCGCCGCGGCCCGACCTCATCGAGCACTTCGCGGCGCGCATCCCGGTGGAAGTGATCGGCAACCTGCTCGCCATCCCGCGCGAGGAACGCGGGCCGCTGCGCGAATGGTCGCTCGCCATCCTCTCGGCGCTGGAGCCGGTGCCGACGCCGCAGATCCTCTCGCGCGGGCAGGCCGCGGTGGCCGAGTTCCTGGGCTACCTGCAGCACCTCGTCGCCGAGCGCGAACGCCACCCCGGCGACCCCGAAGCCGACGTGCTGACGCGCCTGATGCGCGGCGACGCCGAAGGCCGGCTCACGGCCGACGAGCTGATGCACAACTGCATCTTCCTGCTCAACGCCGGCCACGAGACCACCACCAACCTCATCGGCAACGGCGCCTGGGCGCTCATGACGCACCGCGACCAGCTCGAGCGGCTGCAGGCCGACCCGTCGCTCGTCAACAGCGCGGTCGAAGAGCTGCTGCGCTTCGAAAGCCCGATCCAGCTCAACAACCGCCTCACCACCGCGCCGCTGGCGCTGTCCGACCGCGAACTGCCCGCCGGCACCTTCGTCACCCTGGCCATCGGCGCCGCCAACCGCGACCCGGCCGAGTTCGCCGACCCGCACCGGCTGGACATCGCGCGCAAGCCGAACAACCACCTCGCCTTCGGCCAGGGCGCGCATGCCTGCTCGGGCATGAACGTGGCGCGCATGGAAGGGCGCGTCGCGCTCGGCGCCCTCTTCCGCCGCTTCCCGCGGCTGCAGCTGGACGGCACGCCCGAACGCGACCTGCGGCTGCGCTTCCGCGGCTTCCGGCGCCTGCCGGTCGCGCTGGCGTGAGGCCGGCTTGGCCGAGCCCTTCAAGAACCTGATCCACCGCGAACTGGTGGCGCGCATCGCCGCGCGCCTGCACCAGGCCGGCCCCGGCTTCGACCGCAAGCGCTTCACCGAACTCGCGGCAGAAGGCCTGGAGACGCTGGAGCTGAAGGCGCGCGCCATGCAGCTGGCCGACGCGCTGGAAGCCACGCTGCCCGACGACTTCGGGCGCGCCGGCGCGCTGCTGCAGGCGGCGATGGAAGGCGACGAAGGCCTCGAAGGCTGGGCGCTGTGGCCGGTGGGCGAATACGTGGCCCGCCGCGGCCTGCACGAGCCGGCGCGCGCGCTCGCGCTGCTGCACCGGCTGACACAGCGCTTCAGCGCCGAGTTCGCGATCCGGCCCTTCATCGTCCACCACCCGGCGCTGGTGTTCGAGACGCTGGCGCGCTGGACCACCGACCCCAGCGAGCACGTGCGCCGACTGGTCAGCGAAGGCAGCCGGCCGCGCCTGCCCTGGGGGCTGCAGCTGAAATCGCTCGTCGCCGACCCTTCGCCCACGCTGCCGCTGCTGGCCGCGCTGCAGGACGACGAGAGCGAATACGTTCGCCGCAGCGTCGCCAACCACCTGAACGACATCGCGAAGGACCACCCGGCGCTCGTCGCCGACTGGCTGGAACGCCACCTGCCCGGAGCCAGCTCGCAGCGGCGGCGCCTGCTGCGCCACGCCAGCCGCACGCTCGTGAAGCGCGGCGACGCGCGCGTGCTCGCGGCCTGGGGCCTGGGCCGGCCGCTGCAGGGCAGCGCCGCGCTGGCGCTGAAGCCCGCGCGCGTGGCGCTCGGCGGGCACGTACAGCTGGCCGCCACGCTGGCCAGCCGCTCGGCGAAGCCGCAGCCGCTGGCGGTGGACTACGTGGTGCACCACGTGAAGGCCGACGGCAGCACCAGCCCCAAGGTGTTCAAGGGTTGGCAGCTGGTGCTGGCGCCGAAAGCGAGCGTCACGCTGGAGAAGCGCCACCCGCTCAAGCCCATCACGACGCGGCGCTACCACCCGGGCCGCCACCGCGTGACGCTGCAGGTCAACGGCGCGGCGGTGGCCGAAGCCGCCTTCACGCTCGCGCTGCCGAAGTGAAGCGCTTCGAGATCGACCCCGAAGTCGCCCGCGCGGCGACGATCGACAAGTCCTTCTACCTGGACGACGCGGTCTTCGCCGCCGTGCAGGAGAAGGTCTTCGAGCGCAGCTGGCAGTGGCTGGGCCCGCCCGCGACCTGCGCCGAGGCGGGTTCGCTGGCCCCCTGCGAAGCCTTCGGCGAACCGCTCCTGCTGGCGCGCGACGCCGCCGGCACGCTGCGCTGCCTGTCCAACGTGTGCACGCACCGCGGCAAGGTGCTGGTGGAAGCGCCCTGCCGCGGCGACCACGTCCGCTGCGGCTACCACGGCCGCCGCTTCGACCTCGCCGGGCGCGCGAAGGCGATGCCGGGCTTCGAAGGGGTTGCCGACTTCCCGGCGCCTTCCGACCACTTGGCGCAGATTCCGTGCGAGACCTGGCGCGGCCATGCCTTCGCGTCGCTGCGCCCGGCGGCGCCGCTGGCCGACTTCCTGGCCGAGGTCGAGTCGCGGCTGCCCGGGCTGGCGGTGGAGAACTTCCGCCACGACCCTGCGCGCTCGCGCGTGTTCGAGTTCGACGCCCACTGGGCGCTGTACGTCGAGAACTACCTCGAAGGGCTGCACATCCCCTTCCTGCACCCGGGGCTCGCGCAGGCGCTGGAGCTTTCGGACTACCGCTACGAGCTGGGCCGCTACGCCAACCTGCAGCTGGGTCTGGCGCGCGCCGGCGAGCCGGCCTTCGCGCCGCCGCCCGGCCACCCCGAGCATGGGCAGCGCGTCGCGGCGTACTACTGGTGGGTGTTCCCCAACCTGATGCTCAACTTCTACCCCTGGGGCCTGTCGCTCAACCTGGTGCAGCCGCTCACGCCCACGCGCACCCGCGTCGTCTTCGAAGGCTTCGTGGCCGACGCCTCGCTGGCCGGCCGCGGCGCCGGCGGCGCACTCGACCCGGTGGAGATGGAAGACGAAGCCGCGGTGCTGTCGGTGCAGCGCGGCATCCGATCGCGCTTCTACACGCGGGGCCGCTACTCGCCGCGCCACGAGCGCGGCGTGCACCAGTTCCACCGGCTGCTGGCGGCGTTCCTGCAGGACGACGCCGTCAGCGCGTGAGCTGCAGCACCGCGTGGTCGAACAGCACCAGGAACTGACCGTCCCGCACCAGCACGCGCCCGAGCGTCGAGCCCACCTCGACCGGCAGCCCGCCCGCCTCGGACAGCCAGCGTCGGCCCGCATGGTCGATCAGCAGGCTGCCGTCCGGCGCCAGCGCCCGCACGTCGCTGTCGCTGCCGAAGAACGTGATCTGCGCCGCCGAGCCGTCCGGAGCGAGGCGCCAGACCTGCCTCACGCCCGTGGCGTCGGGCCCGGTGTAGGCGACGTAGCCACCGGCGGCCGCCCAGCTGCCGGCGGCGCCGCGGAAGGACGACAGCACCGTCTCGACGGTGCCGTCGTGCATCGCGATCTGGCCCTGGGTCTGGCTCGTCATCCGCGTGTAGCGACCGTAGACGAATCGCCCCCCCTCGGCCACCGGGCCCCAGTGCCGCCAGGCATTCCCGCTCGCCAGCAGCCTGACGGTGTCGCCCTGCCAGGCGAAGACCGCATCCGACGGATCGTTGTACCTGAAGTCCAGGGCCGTCCACACCACGTCGCCGTTGTCGCCCACGGAGCCTGCCTGGCACGGACCCGACAGGCTGGCGCGGGCCCCGGTTTCGAGGTCGAGGCGCTGTCGCATGCTGCCGGCGCCGCCGGACACATCGCCGCAGTAGGCGATCCAGTCGCCGTTGCGGCGCAACGAATCCTTCTCGCCCAGAAACGCCAGGCGCGCCGCCGCTCCGTTGCGCCACTGGTACAGCCAGGGCGCCAGGGCGCCTGCGCCCGCGGGGTCCGCAGGTCGCCAGTAGACCACCCCATGCGGGGTGACGAGCCCGCGCGCCCCGGCCGAGCCCCCCAGGGCGTTCAGGTCGGGGGCGCCATCGATGACGATTTCCGCGCCGGTCGCCACGTCCATCAGCCTCAAGGCCGGTTGGTCGGCGGCATCGGCAAACAGCACCTGGGTCGTGGAAGCGTCCCAGACGAGGCCCCTCAGGTCGACCAGCGTCTTCAGGCGCAGGCTGGACTCGACCGCCACGCGGCGCGATGTCGACACCTGCTGGCCGTCCGAATCGGTGCCCGTGACCACGAGATCGACTTCGCGCCCTTCGAAAGCCGACAGGTCCACCAGGCCGTCGAGCCGATCCGCGCCGCGGATCAGCACCACGCCATCGACGGAGGCGAGGAGTTCCACACACCCGCTGGGGCCGTCGTCGCTGCAGGAGGCCTGCACCGCGACCGAGGGCCGCGCCAGCGTGCCGTCGACCGGCAAGCCGACCGAGACGCCCGGCGGGCGATCCAGCCGGACCGGCGTCACGGCCTCGGTCACGTGGCCGAAGACGTCGGTGGCCGCCACGATAAGCACGAGGTCCCCGGGCGGTCGCCCCGGCAGGGCGAACGCACCGGTCCAGGTGCCGGTCGCCACGTCCCAGGCCAGCGACGCCGCAGGCGCACCCTCCGCGCCGACGGTGACCGTGGCCACCGAGTAGGTCGACGCGACCCGGGCGGCGACCGCCACCGGTTCGCCCACCCGCTCGTCCCAGGTTGGGCGGACCATGCTGACCGCGACCTCGGCGGAACGCGATTCGCCGATCGCGACGAAGACCACCGGTGCGGCGCCTTCGATGCTCGCGGAAACCTTGTTGAGCGCGCTCTGCGGGCCCAGGGTCCAGCGGCCGGCCGAGGCGAAGCCGTCGACGTCGGTTTGCGCGCGCGGGTAGGCCACCGTGCCGCCACCGGCGATGACGTCGAACCGGACCTCGACGCCCGCCAACGGCGAACCGTCCGCGGCCTGGACCAGCACCTTCGGGGGAACCGGCAGAGGCGTTCCGGCGGCCCCCCGCTCGGCGTTGCCGTCCGCCATCGACAGCGTGCGCACGGGCGGCGGCTCGACGGGCGCCTCGCTACTGCCGCAAGCCGACAGGAGGGCCAACGCCAGCGGCCCGACACAGCGTGACAGCCATCGAAGCTGCGGGATCACTGCCGTCCCCTCGTGCTCCGCCAGCCCACGGCCGCGGGCCAGCACGGATGCACTGTGATCCGGCCGGCGATGGCAGGCCTTGCGCGCGCGCAAGGCGCAAGCCTGCATTCAGCGGGCTGACCAGCCCCCGGCGTCGAAGCCGACGGTGATGGCGCCGTCGTCCCACTCCACCACCGGGCGCTTGATGACGCTGGGCACTTCCAGCATCAGCGCACGCGCGCTGCGCGAATCGGTCACGCGGGCGCGGCGCTCGTCGTCGAGCTTGCGCCACATCGTGCCCTTGCGGTTGAGCAGCGTTTCCCAGCCGGCCGCCGCCAGCCAGGCGTCCAGCCGCGCCGGCGGCACGCCGGCCTTCTTGAAGTCGTGGAATTCGTGGGCACGGCCGTTCGCTTCCAGCCAGGCGCGCGCGCGCTTCACGGTGTCGCAGTTGGAAATGCCGTAGACGACCATCGGAAACCCTTCCCCCTAGGTTGGCCGGCATTGTGCGGGCGCGGATTGCGTCTTTCCCCATGCAGGTCATCACGCGGCGCCGCCGCGGCCTGCCGGGGAGTACCGCACCATGCATCAGCCCGACCACTGGATCGCCGCCAGCCGCTCGCCCTTCGGCCTGCTGGGCAACGCCTGCGCCCAGGCACACCGCCACGACCGCGAGCCGGTCGCCAAGGCGAAACCGCCGCGGCCGCGCCGCCGCACCGCAATGGACCGGCTCGTCGGCCTCGTCACGCTGGGCTTCGTTCCACGACCCTGATCCGGGCGGGGGTCGCGACGGGCCCCTTGACTCTCGTTTAACAGAGTCGTTAAATGAGAGCATGCCCGCCGCAGACGACACCCGCCTCGACGCCACCTTCGCCGCTCTGGCCGACCCCACGCGGCGCGCCATCCTGGCGCGGCTGGCGCGTGGCGACACCCATGTCGGCGAGCTCGCGGGGCCGTTCGCCATCTCGGGCCCGGCCGTCTCGCGCCACCTGCGCGTGCTGGAAACGGCCGGCCTCATCGAACGCCAGGTCAACGCGCGCTGGCGCATCTGCCGGCTGAAGCCGGCCGCGCTGCAGGCCGCGCACGGCTGGCTGGACCAGTACCGCCGCTACTGGGAAGAAAGCCTCGACCGCCTGGTCGAGCTGCTCGAACCGGAACCCCCGAAGCCGCCACCCCGGCGGCGCCCCGCGACCGAACGCGCCGTGAAGGCGCCGCAAAGGAAACGTCGATGAACGCCCCGAACGAGACCTTCGAAGCCACGATGACGCGCTTCATCCGCGCCACGCCTGAGCAGGTGTACGCCGCCTTCGTGCAGCCCGAGTTGCTGGCGCGCTGGCAATGCCCGCGCGGCCTGACCGCCGAAGTGAGCGTGGACCCGCGCGTCGGCGGCCGCTACCGGATCGCCATGCGCGCCCGCGACGGCAGCACCCATGTCGCGATCGGCGAGTACCTGGCGCTGGAGCCGGGCCGCCGCGTCAGCTACAGCTGGACCTGGGAAGGCGGCGGCCCCATTCCCGAAGGCATGAACACGCTGGTCGAAGTGGAACTGGCCGCGCGCGACGGCGGTACCGCGCTCACGATGCGCCACAGCGGCTTCCACCTGGCCGCGGTGAGGGACGGCCACGCGCAGGGCTGGACCTCGGTGCTGAACCGCCTGAACGACCTGCTCGACCCGCAAGGCACCGCCGGCACGCTGGTGCTGCTGGGCGACCCGCGCAGCACCTACACGCGCACCGCGCGCATGGCCTTCGCCGAGAAGGGCGTGGCCGTCACGCTCAAGCCGGTGGCGCCGCATTCGCCCGAGCTGCTGGCGGTGAACCCGATGGGCCGCATCCCGGCGCTGCTGGACGGGCCGACGGCGCTGTGGGAGACCAGCGCCATCGTGCGCTGGGTCGACGAAAGCTTCGGCGACGGGCCGCTGCTGGTGCCGCAGGCCGGCATCACGGCCCGCATGCACTGCGAGCGCTGGGTCAGCATGGTCAACGCCTACTTCTACGACACCATGGTGCGGCGCTACGTGCTGCAGTACGTGTTCCCGAAGGGCGAAGGCGGTCAGCCCGACCGCGCCGTCATCGACAAGGCGGTGCCCGAGATGGCACGCCAGCTGGGCCTGCTGGAAGAGGCCTACGCAGCGGGCGACTTCCTCGCCGGCGGCGCGCTCTCGATGGCCGACCTCTTCGTCGCGCCCATCCTCGCCTACGTGGCGCAGCTGCCCGAAGGGCAGCGCCTGCTGACCGACATGCCCAACGTCCGCCGCGCGCAGGCGGCGATGGCGCAGCGGCCGAGCTTCGTCGCCACCGCGCCGGGAGCCTCGCAATGAACGCGCCGACACCGACGCTTCAGGGCAAGTTCGTCTGGTTCGAGCACGCATCGCACGACACCGCCAAGGCGCGCGCCTTCTACGAGCGGCTGTTCGGCTGGCACGTCGAGACCATGACCGTGGGCGGCCGCCCCTATTCCATGCTGCTCAACGGCGACCAGGCCGTCGGCGGCCTCGTCGCCGCCGGGCCGGGCGAACGCACGCGCTGGATCAGCTACCTCTCGGTGGCCGACGTCGACGCACGCTGCCGCGCGGCGCAGGCCGCGGGCGCGCAGGTCACCGCCGCGCCGGCCGACTTCCCGCCCGTGGGCCGCGGCGCCGGCCTCGTCGACCCCACGGGCGCCGAGTTCTGGCTCTGGAAGAGCGCCGGCGGCGACCGCCCCGACGCCGAGGTGCCCGTGGGCGGCTGGTGCTGGAACGAGCTGTGGACGCCCGACGACACGCGCGCGCTCGCGTTCTACGAAGGTGTCTTCGGCTACACGCACGACAGCTTCCCGATGCCAGAAGGCGGCCCCTACCACGTGCTGAAGACCGACCCGAAGCACAACGGCCGCGGCGGCCTCACGCGAAGCAAGCTGCCCGGTGTGCCCGCGCAGTGGCTGCCCTACGTGCGCAGCGCCGATTGCGACGCCACGGTGGCGAAGGCGCGCCAGCTCGGTTCGCCGCAGGTGCTGCTGCCGCCCACCGACGTGCCGATGGCCGGCCGCATCGCGATCCTGGTCGACCCGCTGGGCGCGGCAGTGGCACTCATCGACCCGAAGCCGCCGGCCTGACGTTTCCAAGGCGCGGTTGCATCCGCTCGCAGTCCGGCAATCCGCCTTTACCGACATTTACCCGTTGCGCGTCGTGCCGACCGGCACGCGCGCCGTTGTCTCTGCCACGATCGCGGCACACAGGAGACGACGATGACGATGCCCACGGCAGAGGAGGCGGTCGCCGCCGACGAAGGCGCCGCCTGGCGCGGCGCGGCGGCCGCGGTGCTGGCCGCGCAGGCGCTGGCGGCCTGCGGCGGTGGTGGTGGCGGCGGCGACGGTGGCAGCACGCCCAGCCCGCCGCCCACGATCACCGACGCCGAAGCCTCGCGCTTCCTGGGCCAGGCCTCGATGGGCGCGAGCCGCGCGCAGATCGACCACGTCAAGGCGATCGGCTACGCGGCCTGGCTCGACGAACAGTTCGCGCTGCCGCAGCAGGGCACGCGCTGGGACTGGCTGGTGGCCAGGGGCTTCAACGACCCGGCCAACAAGAACAACTCGGCCGGCTTCGACGCCTGTGCCTGGCGCAAGCTGCTGGGCTCGGCCGACACGCTGCGCCAGCGCGTGACGCTGGCGCTGTCGGAGATCCTGGTCGTCGGCATCGACGGCCTCGTCAACGGCGGCGGCTGGAAGGCCTTCTCCGGCGCCGCCTACCTCGACCTGCTGGAAGCGAACGCCTTCGGCACGCTGCGCAACCTGCTCGACCAGGTCTCGCGCAGCCTGCCGATGGGCCTGTACCTCACGTTCCGCGGCAACGTGAAGGCGAACGCGAAGACCGGCTCCTCGCCCGACGAGAACTACGCGCGCGAGCTGATGCAGCTGTTCACCATCGGCCTCGTGCAGCTGAACGACGACGGCACGCCGGTGCTGTCGGGCGGCAAGGCGGTGGAGACCTACGGCCAGGACGACATCTCCGGCCTGGCGCGCGTGTTCACCGGCTGGAACACCGACCTCGCCGGCGGCGACACCAGCACGCCCGACTACCAGCGCCGGCCGATGATCCAGAACGCGGCCAGCCACGAGACCGGCGCCAAGACCTTCCTGGGCACCACCATCCCCGCCGGCACCGCGGGCGAAGAGAGCCTGCGGCTGGCGCTCGACACGATCCACGCCCACCCGAACGTGGGCCCGTTCTGGAGCCGCCAGCTGATCCAGCGCCTGGTCACCAGCAACCCGAGCGCGGCCTACGTGAAGCGCGTCGCCGCGGTCTTCGCCGACGACGGCCAGGGGGTGCGCGGCAACCTGAAGGCGGTGCTGCGCGCCATCCTGCTCGACGACGAGGCGCGCGGCAGCCTGGGGCTGGCCAACCCGCAGTTCGGCAAGCTGCGCGAGCCCATCCTGCGCCTGGCCGGCTGGGCGCGCGCGTTCAACGCCGCTTCGGCCACCGACGCCTGGGCCGTGCCCAACACCAGCAACCCGGGCACGCAGCTGGGCCAGAGCCCGCTGCGATCGCCTTCGGTGTTCAACTTCTTCCGCCCCGGCTACGTGCCGCCGAACAGCGCCCTCGGCGACGCCGGTCTGGAAGCGCCCGAATTCCAGATCACCAACGAATCCTCGACCGTCGGCTACGTGAACTTCATGCAGCGCGTGGTGGCCAACGGCACCGCGCTGGGCGACGTGAAGGCCGACTACTCCACCGTGCTGGCGCTGGCCGACGACGCCGCGGCGCTGCTGGCCGAGCTGAACACGGTGCTGGCGGCGGGGCAGATCGGCGCCGCCAGCGTGGCGGCGATCCAGGCCGCGGTCGCGTCCATGCCCTCGGGCACCGACGCCACGCGCGCCAACCGGCTCTACGCGGCCCTGCTCATGGTGCTGGCCGCGCCCGAGTACCTGGTCCAGAAGTAACGCGGAGCCGGCCATGACCCACATCCACCACCACGCCTCGCGCCGCGCCTTCCTGCAGCGCCTTTCGCAGCTCTCGCTGGCCGGCGCGGCCGCGCCCTGGGCGCTGAACCTGGCCGCGCTGGGCGAAGCGGCCGCCAGCACCGCCGCCGACTACAAGGCGCTGGTCTGCGTCTTCCTCTACGGCGGCAACGACTACGGCAACACGCTGGTGCCGGTCGACGCCACCCACTACGCGCAGTACCAGGCGCAGCGGCCTTCCCTCGCCTATCTGCAGAGCGCGCTCGCCGCCACCGCGCTCACGCCGGTGGCGGCGCCCGTGGACCGCAACGGCGCGAGCTACCAGTACGCGCTGGCGCCCGAGCTGGCGCCGCTGAAGCCCTTCTTCGACGACGGCCGCCTGGGCGTGCTGCTCAACGTGGGCACGCTGATGCAGCCGACGACGAAGGCGCAGTACAGCGCGAAGTCGGTGCCGCTGCCGCCCAAGCTGTTCTCGCACAACGACCAGCAGTCGTTCTGGCAGTCCAGCGCGCCCGAAGGCGCCACCTCGGGCTGGGGCGGGCGGCTGGGCGACCTGTTCATGGCGGGCAACGGCAACGCCACCTTCACCTGCGTGAACGTCTCCGGCAACGCGGTCTACATGAGCGGCCACGCCGCGGTGCAGTACCAGATCACGAGCAACGGCTCGGTGCCGATGAACGCGCTCAAGAGCCCGCTCTTCGGCAGCAGCGCCGCTTCGGCCGCGCTGCGCACGCTGGTCACCGAACCGCGCACCCACCTGTTCGAGAACGAGCACACGCGCATCGTCAAGCGCGCGCTCGACGCCAACGACGCCCTCACCGCCGCGCTGGCCGGCGCGCCCACGATCACCACCGCCTTCCCGGTCAACAACACGCTGGGCGACCAGCTGAAGATGGTGGCGCGCATGATCTCCGTGGCCGACGCCCTGGCCGCGAAGCGCCAGGTGTTCTTCGTCTCGCTGGGCGGCTTCGACACCCACGACGGCCTGCTCAACATCCACCCCGGCCTGCTGACCACGGTGGCCGACGCGCTGGCCGCATTCCAGAACGCGCTCGCCGAACTGAAGGTGCAGGGCCAGGTCACCACTTTCACCGCCAGCGACTTCGGCCGCACGCTGGCCGGCAACAACGACGGCAGCGACCACGGCTGGGGCAGCATGCACTTCGTGATGGGCGGCGCGGTGCGCGGCCAGCGTTACTACGGCACCGCGCCGGTGATCGCCAACAACGGCGACGACGACGTCGGCCAGGGCCGGCTGCTGCCCACCACCTCGGTCGACCAGCTCGCCGCCACGCTGGGAAAGTGGCTGGGCGCGAGCGACACCGACCTGCTCTCCGTGCTGCCCAACCTGAAGAACTGGGACACCGGCGTGCGCAACCTCGGCTTCCTGGCCTGATTCAGGCCGGCCGCGCCGCGCCGCCGCCGAGCAGCGCCAGCCGCGCCAGCGCCTGCGCGCGTTCGATCTCGGCCGCCGCGCGCGCCAGGAAGATGCGGTAGACGCGGTCCACCAGCACCTCGTCGCCCAGGCGCTGGCGGTCGCGCAGCGCCATGTGGCCGAGCACGCGGCCGTCACTGGCGACGATGGGCATGCCCACGTAGGACTCCCAGCCGCGTGCGCGCGGGTACAGCTCGGCCAGCCGCTCCGGGTGGAAGCAGGACTTGCCGCCTTCGATGACCTCGGCGCAGGGCGTGCCGGCGAGCGTGAACTCGAAGTTCTCGCGCATCCCCTGGTCGACGCTCCAGTAGGCCAGCGTGCGCACGCGCGTCGGCGGGTCGTCGGCACACTCGGTGATGAAGGCGCAGTCGACGTCCAGCGCGCGCGCGAAGTGCTCGGCCATGGCGGCGAAGAAACGCTCGCCGTGGGCGCCGGCGGTGCCTTCGGCCACCGCGTCGAGCACGCACTGGACGCGCTTGAGGCGCGTGACGTCGGTGTCCAGGCCGAGCAGGCGCTCGGGGCGGCCGTCCTCGCCGCGGACCAGCACCGCGCGCGTGAGCACCTGGCGCACGCTGCCGTCGCGGTGCAGCAGGCGCATCTCGTGCTCGAAGCGCGTCTCGCCGCTGTCCAGCAGCCGGGCCATCGCGTCGACGAAGGCGGCGCGGTCGTCGGGGTGCACGCGCGCGAGCCAGTCCTCGCGCGTGGCGCCCAGCTCGTCGGCGCCATAGCCCAGCATGCCCTTCCAGCGTGGCGACAGCTGCACCCGGCCGTGCGCCAGCTGCCATTCCCACAGGCCGTCCTGGCTGCCGCGCAGCGCGAGCTGCCAGCGTTCCTCGGTGGCGCGCACCTGCGCCTCGGCGGCGGCGCGCGCGGCCTGCTCGCGCGCGAGCGCGCTGCGCGCCTCGCTCAGGCCGCTGGCGGTGTTCGCCAGCTCCGTCTGCAGGCCGTGCGCGCGCCAGCTCGCGCTCGCCGCCCAGCCCAGGGCCAGCGCCAGCGCGACCAGCCCTCCCAGCGTGAACCAGCTCGTCGGCATGGGGTCCCCCTTGTGTCTTTCGGTCGTCTATCTCGGGCGCGCCGCCAGCGGCAGCCGGAAGCTCACCCGCGTGCCGGCCCCGGGCCGGCTGTCCAGCTCCAGCGTCGAGCCGTGCAGCTGCGCGATGCGGCGCGCGATCGCCAGGCCCAGCCCGCTGGTGGCGCTGCCGGTGTCGCCGACGCGCGCGCTGTTCTGCCAGCGGTCGAACAGGCCTTCCAGGTCGCCCGCCTCGATGCCTTCGCCGGTGTCGCACACCGCCACGCAGGCGCTGCCGGCCTCTTCGCGGATCTCGATCGCGACCCGGCCGCCGGCCGGCGTGTGGCGCAGCGCGTTGTCGACCAGGTTGCCCAGCACGCGCTCGACCAGCGCCACCTCGGCCTGCACCAGCACCGAGGCCGGCTCGGGTGCGGCCAGCGTGACGCCGGCGCGTTCGGCGGCGCCGGCGAAGCGCAGCGCCACGTCGCAGGCCAGCTCGGCCACCGGGAAGGGCTCGGCCTGCGGCTGCAGGCCTTCGGTTTCCAGCCGCGCCAGCTCGAACAGGTCGGCCACCAGGCGCGACAGCCGCTCGCTGTGGCGCGCCGCGGTCTGCAGGTAGTTCTGCGCCTCGGCCGGCTCCAGGCTGCCGTGGCGCACGAGCAGCAGTTCCAGGTAGCCCTGCATCGAAGCCAGCGGCGTGCGCAGGTCGTGCGACAGGTGCGTCAGCAGCTCGCGCCGCGCGCGCTCGGCGCGTGCGAGCGCGCTCTCCTGCGCCGCCAGGCGTTCGGCAAGCACCTGCGCCCGCGCCGCGCGCTCGCCGAGCCGGTTCGCCAGCGGCAGCAGCGCGCCCCAGGCCGCCAGCAGCACCAGCGCCACCAGCAGCAGCAGCGTGCCGGTCTCGCCGGCGCGCGCACGCAGGGTGTCGTTCTCCATCGCCATCGCCAGCACCGCCCCGAAGGTCAGGAAGACCAGGGCCAGCAGGCCGGCGACACGCAAGGAGACGGCGGTCATCGCGACGGCGCTCAACGCCGCTCGGCGAACTTGTAGCCCACGCCCCAGACGGTCTGGATGAAGTCCGGGTTGCCGGGGTCGCGCTCGATCTTGTTGCGCAGGCGGTTGATGTGCGAGTTCACGGTGTGCTCGTAGCCGCTGTGGCTGTAGCCCCAGACCTGGTCGAGCAGCTGGGCGCGCGTGAACACGCGCCCCGGGCTGCGCGCGAAGCAGGCGAGCAGCTCGAACTCCTTCGCCGTCAGCTCCACCGGCTGGCCGTTGACATGGACCTCGTGGCGCTCGAGGTCGATCGCCAGGCCCTCGCACTCGATGCGCTCGGCCTGCGGCTCGGCCGCCGACTGCCGCTCCGCGGCACGCTCGGCGCGCCGGAACACGCCCTTCACGCGCGCCGCCAGCTCCAGCATCGAGAACGGCTTGGTCAGGTAGTCGTCGGCACCCAGCTCCAGCCCGAGCACGCGGTCGAGCTCGGAGGACTTGGCGGTGAGCATCAGGATCGGCGTGTAGCGCTCGCCGGCGCGCAGCCGGCGGCAGATCTCCAGACCGTCCATGCGCGGCAGCATCACGTCCAGGATCACCAGGTCGTAGCGGCCGGCCTGCGCCTCGGCGAGCGCGGTCAGGCCGTCGTCGACGAGCCGGCTCTCGCAGCCCAGCTCGGAGAGCTGCAGCGACACCAGGCGGCCGATGTCGACATCGTCCTCGACGACGAGCACGCGCCGCGTCATGGTTCGAGGGTGCCATGCGGGAACATGGCGGCCATCCTAGGCCCGGCGGTCGGGCTCGGGGGCGGCGGGACGAAAAAGTGAGAATTGGCGGCGGCTGACGACCATCGCGGCGGCGATGGTGAAGACCATGGTCGCGAAGGCCACCCAGGCGTAGGGCCGCAGCAGCGGCATGCCGACGAGGATGAGCCCGTCGTTGCTGCCCGGGATGAGCAGCGTGCCCCAGCCCATCAGCGCGCCGCCGGCCAGGCAGCGCGCGGCCTGCGCGTGCGCCGACGCCCGCGCCAGGTCGGCCAGCAGGTCGGTGTAGGCCCAGGCCCCGGCGGCCAGCAGGCTGAAGAGGAATGTGATGCCGATGACGGTGGTGGCCGCGTGCGGCGTCCAGCGCCGCCGGCGCAGCAGCTGCGCGCCCCGGCCGGCGGCCAGCAGCGCGACCGCCGGCAGCGCCGCCGCCGGCGCCGCGAAGAGCGGCGAAGGCGTGGCCAGCGGCTGCGGCGCGGCCGGCGCGAACAGCAGCGTCACGGTGGCGCAGCCCAGGAAGTAGCCCGCCGGCGTGAGCGCGTAGGCCCATTCGCCCGAGCCCAGCCGGGCCACGGCGCCGAACACGCAGGCGCCGTTGAGCCAGGCGCCCAGCCCGAGCAGCACGCCGCCGGCCAGCGTCCAGCCGCTGAGCGCGAAGCCCGCGGGCATGGCCGGCAGCGGCGTCAGCGCCGCCGCCAGCAGCAGCCCGCCGGCGACCCAGAGCGAGGCCTCGGCCATCGCGACCAGGCGCGTCGCGCGCCGCTTCGTGAGCAGTTCGTCGACCGCGGCCACGGTGCAGGTGGCGCCGCGCTGGATCGCGAAGCCCATCAGCGCGGCGCAGCCGGCGGCGAGGGCCAGCGCGAGCAGGCCGGTGGCGTTCACAGGTGCTCGATCACGCCTTCGATCGGGTCGACCTCGCAGTCGACCCAGGGCGCACGCTCGATCATGTTCCGCGTGTCGGCGTGTCCCGCCTCGCGACGGGCGCGAACGCCGGCGGGCGTGAAGTCGATGTCCTTCGTGTGGTCCTCGCCTTCCAGCCGCGGCGCCAGCAGGTGCGCCACGTGCATCGTGGTGCCACAGCCCCAGGCCGCGAGCTCCTGCACGTGCGCGTCGGCGCGGCGCGCCGCCGGCAGCTGCTGCGTCAGCTCGCGGATCACGTGGCGCAGGCGGTGGATCTGCTTCTGGCGCGCGATGTGGCTGTCGGCCCGGCTGGCGTACTGGATGTCCTTCTGCCGGCCCATCACCTGCCAGATCGACTCCGGCTCGGGGCCGGTCTGGTGCCACACGTTGACGGCGAAGATCAGCGAGTCGCGCCGCGGCTTGTCGTCCAGCACGGCCTCGATCGGCGTGTTCGAGTAGATGCCGCCGTCCCAGTAGGGCTGGCCGTCGATGCGCACCGCCGCGAAGGCCGGCGGCAGCGCGCCCGAGGCCATCACGTGCTCGACCGCGAGCCGTTCGTGGCGGGTGTCGAAGTAGCGCATCTGGCCGCTGCACACGTTGACCGCGCCCACCGTCATGCGGGTGCGGCACTGGCACAGGTAGTCGAAGTCGACCAGCCCGAGCAGCGTCTCGCGCAGCGGCGCGGTGCTGTAGTAGGCGGCCTGCTCGACCCCCAGCGTGGCCATCACGCCGCGCCAGGCGTGCAGGTTGGGGGTGAAGAAGTCGGGGATGCCGCGCATCACGGTGCCGAAGGTGGCGGCGCTGCGGTCCACGCCCCAGATCGACGGCAGCGCGCCGGTGCCGCTGGAACGCTGCATCGCCGACCAGAACGCTTCCAGCCGCTGCAGCCGGCGTTCCGGCGGGTTGCCGGCGATGAGCGAGGCGTTGATGGCGCCGATCGAGGTGCCGATCACCCAGTCGGGTTCGATGCCGGCTTCGTGCAGCGCCTGGTAGACGCCCATCTGGTAGGCGCCGAGGGCGCCGCCGCCCTGCAGCACCAGCACCACCTGGCCGGGCAGCGCGCGGCCCTCGGACGCGGCGGACGAAGTCTTGCGAGAGGGGTTCCTGGCCATGGTCTGCCTCAGGCCGCGAGCGCGGGCCGCCATTGTGGTGCCAGCGCGGCGCGCAGCTTGTGGCGCGCGCGGTGGAGGATGACGCCCAGGTGGTTGGCGTTGACGCCCAGCTCGCGGCACACCTCGTCGGTCTCCGCCTCCAGGCATTCGCGCAGCACGAAGGCGCGCCCCTGCTGCGGCGGCAGCGTCTGCAGCGCGTCCTGCAGCTGGGTGAGCAGCTGGGTGCGCGCCAGGCTGGCCTGCGGGTCGCCCCAGGGCGCGGGCTGGTCCTGCTCGGGCGCCAGCTCGGGCTCCAGGCCGTCGCCGCCGTCGTCGTCGTGGCGCTCCAGCGCGCACTCGCGCGTGTGGCGGCGCACCTGGTCGACCAGCTTGTGCTTGAGGATGCCCACCAGCCAGGTGCGCGTCTGCGCCCGGCCGGCGAAGGCGTCGGGCCGCTCGAGCGCGGCCACCAGCGTCTCGGACACGGCGTCCTCGGCCCAGGCCGCGTTGCGCACGCGCCGCTGCGCCATCTTCAACAGCACCGGCCGCAGCGCGGCGACCTGTTCGGCGAAGTCCTGCATGGTGTCGTCTCCAGCCTGGGGGTCAGTGCAGCGTCCAGCCGCCGTCCATCGCGAGCGCGGTGCCCGTCATCGAGACGGCCGCGTCGGAGGCCAGGAACACGGCCAGCGCAGCCAGCTCGTCGACCTGGATGAATTCCTTGCGCGCCTGGTGCGAGAGCATCACCTCGCGCACCACCTGCTCGGGCGGGATGCCGTGCGCCTTCGCCTGGTCGGCGATCTGGCGCTCCACCAGCGGCGTCTTCACGTAGCCGGGGCAGATGGTGTTGCTCGTGATGCCGAACTCGGCCAGCTCCACCGCCACCGTCTTCGACAGCCCGATGAGGCCGTGCTTGGCGGCCACGTAGGCCGACTTGAACGGCGACGCCGTGAGCCCGTGCGCCGAGGCGATGTTGATGATGCGGCCGAAGCGGCGCATCTTCATCCCCGGCACCACCGCCTTCACCAGGTGGAAGGCCGACGAGAGGTTGATCGCCAGCACGGCGTCCCACTTCGCGTCGTCGAAGTCCTCGACCGGCGAGACATGCTGGATGCCGGCGTTGTTGACCAGGATGTCGACGCGGCCGAACTCGGCCTGGGCCAGCGCGGCCAGGCCGCGCACCTGCTCGGGCCGGCCCATGTCGGCGCCCGAGTACAGCACGCGCACGCCGTAGCGGCGCTCGGTCTCGGCGCGCAGGAACTCGATCTCGGCGGGGTCGCCGAAGCCGTTGAGCACCAGGTGCGCGCCCTGGGCCGCGAAGGCGCGTGCGATGCCCAGCCCGATGCCGCTGGTGGAACCGGTGACCAGGGCCACCTTGTCTTGGAGAGTGCTGTTCATGATCGTGGAGTGGAAGGCGTTTCGATGACATCCAGTCTGGGCGGCGCGCTTCACGCGCGCATCGCCGGGACTTCACATTTGCGTCACGCCGCGCGCCGGGGCGCGCCGTTCGAGCACGTGGACGGCGAAGCGCGCTGCGGCGTCGGTCCACAGCTGCAGCGCGTGCCAGCCGGCGCGGTGCGCCAGCGCCTGGAAGCGCACCACGCTCAGCTTGTAGGCGTTCTCGGTGTGGATCGACTCGCCCATCGCGAAATGGAACGCGTGGCCCAGCACCTCGACGCGCTGCGTGTACTCGCTCACCAGGTGCATCTCGACGCGCTGCTCGGCGGCGTTCCAGCGCGCCTGGTGGCGGAACGCGCTGGGCGCGAAGTCGGAGCCGAGCTCGCGGTTCATGCGCGCGAGCAGGTTCTTGTTGAAGGCCGCGGTCACGCCGGCGGCGTCGTCGTAGGCCGGCAGCAGCGCCTGCGGGTCGCGCGTCGGGTCGGCGCCCACCACCAGCAGCGCACCCGGGCCGGCCACGAGGCCGATGCGGTCGAGCAGCGCGCAGGCCGCCTCGGGCTTGAAGTTGCCGATCGTCGAGCCGGGGAAGAACACCACCCGGCGGCCGACGCCGTGGCGCGGCATCGAAGCCAGGCGCGTGAAGTCGGCCACCATCGGCTCGATGGCCATGCGCGGGAAGCGCTCGCGCAGCGGCGCCACCGATTCGGCGAGGAAGCGCGCGCTCATGTCCACCGGCACGTAGGCCGCCGGGCGGTCCAGCGCGGCCAGCAGCAGCGGGGTCTTGCGGCTCGAGCCGCTGCCCAGCTCGACCACCGTGGCGTGCGCGCCGGCCACCTGGGCGATGGCGCTCGCGCAGCGCTCGAGGATCATCGTCTCGGTGCGCGTGGGGTAGTACTCCGGCTGTTCGGTGATGCGCTCGAAGAGCTCGGAGCCGCGGTGGTCGTACAGCCAGGTGCAGGGGATGCTCTTCTGGCGCTGCGCGAGGCCGGCGAGCACCTCGTGCGCGAAGCGGTGGGTCGGCGTCGCCTCGGGGCGGCGGGCAAGGTCCAGCAAGGCACTCATCTCGGGCCTCCGATCGGTCCAGGGGTGGGGGGTGGGAAAGGCCGGGGCCGGCGGCCCCGGCCGCGCTGCTGCGCGCGACTGCGGGCTACTGCGCGCGCACGGTCGAGGTGATCGACTCGACCACGCTCGTCGCCTTCGCGAACTGCTCCTCGCGGTTCGTGATGCGGTGGCGGTTCGCGATCCAGCCGAAGTCGGTCCAGGTGGTCCAGACGTTGCCGGACTCGTCCTGCGAGACGAGCAGGCGCACCGGCCAGTCCAGCCCGGCGGCCGGGTTGGCGGTGAGGAACTGCGCGCCCAGCGGCGGGTTGCCGAAGGTCAGCAGCGTCGAGGGCCTGAGCGCGATGCCGGCGTCGGCGGCCAGCTTCTGCTGGTCGACGGCCGAGAAGAACATGATGCCCTTGGAGGCGATGTCGGCGCGGATGCGCGCGATCGTCTCGTCCATGCCGTAGGCGCTCTTCACGCGCACCAGGCCGTCGGGGCCGGGCTGCAGGGGGTCGGCGAAGGCCGGCGCGGCGGCCAGCGCCGCCGCGGCGAGCGGCAGCACGGCGAAGGCGCGGCGAATGATGGCGTTCATGGGAGGCTCCTGTCGGGCGCGCCGGGCGCTCACATCATGTGTTCGTCCATCTGCGCGTCGCCGGGGAAGAGGTCCACCGAGATCAGCACCGCGGGCGTGCTGCCGGTGTTCTTCCACCAGTGCGAGGTGCCGTTCTTCTCGGGCGCGACGTCGCCCGCGCGGTGCACGATGGGCACGGCGCAGCTGCTGGCGTACTCGACCACCTCGCCGGAGACGATGTAGATCATCGCCGGCCGGTTGCCGTGGCTGTGCCAGGGCACGACGCCGCCGGGCTGCATGACCAGCTCGCGCAGGCGGAACTGGCGGCCCTTGACGGCGGCCGGCTCCTTGGCGAGGTCGGTGCTGGCGCGCACGGTGTCGGTCACGCCGACCGGCATCGAGGGGCCGGGGGCCTGGCCCTTGCCGTCGGCCACGCGCTGGGCGGCCGGGCATTCGCCGGCGAAGACGCTGGTACCGACGACCAGCAGCGAGGCGAAAGCGATGGCGCCGACGGCGACGCGCGGCCAGATCGAGGGGCGGTGCAGGGGGATCGTGTTCATCATGGTCGTTCTCCGTGAGGGTTGGGGTTCGGGTTGCCGGGGGCGCGGGTTTCGCGTCGCCCTGGAATGCACTGTCGGCGCCCGCCTTCACGCCGCCGTCCGGCAGAGTTCACTTCTTCGTCACGGAGCGGACACGCCAAGTGAACGGCGCTAGAGTCGCCTCCCATCCGAGGAAGGGAGCCCGCGCATGAGCACCGCGCCCGCGACGCTGGACGACCTGGCGCAGCCGATGGCGCTGGCCGAGGTGCTGGCGCTGGGCGAACAGCTGGCGCGCGCGCTCGTGCCGCTGCACGCGCAGGGCCGGGTGCACGGCGCGCTGCGCCCCTCGCGCGTGGGCTGGCAGCCCGCGGGCCGGCGCGCGACGCTGCTGCCGGCCGAAGGCGCCGAACGCTCGCTGCAGTGGGCCGCACCCGAGCAGACCGGCCGCCTGGACCTGCCGGTGGACGCGCGCGCCGACCTCTACGCGCTCGGCCTCCTGCTGTACCGCGCGCTCACCGGCGTCGCGCCCTTCGCGGGCGACGACGCGCTCGAGTTGATCCACGCCCACATCGCCGGCCCGGTGCCGGCCCCGGCCGAGCGCAACCCGCAGGTGCCGGCGGCGCTGTCGGCGCTGGTCAGCAAGCTGCTCGCGAAGTCGCCCGAGGACCGCTACCAGAGCGCCGCCGGCCTGGCCGACGACCTGGCGCAATGCGCCGCCGGCCTGGCCGCGCGCGGCCGCATCGAGCCCTTCGAGCCCGGTGCGCGCGAACGCGGCGCGCAGCTCGTCTTCTCGTCGCAGCTGGTGGGCCGCGGCGCCGAGGTGGCGGCGCTGCTGCAGGCCTTCGACCGCTGCTGCGCCGGCCGCGGCGCGGTGGTGCTGGTGGAAGGCTACGCGGGCATCGGCAAGACCGCGCTCATCCAGCAGCTGTACCGGCCCATCGTGCGCCAGCGCGGCCACTTCATCGCCGGCAAGTTCGACCAGGTGGTGCGCGGCGTGCCCTTCGGCGCGCTGATCCAGGCCTTCCAGGGCCTGGTGCGCCAGCTGCTGGGCGAGAGCGAGGCGCGGCTGGCCGGCTGGCGCCAGCGCCTGCGGGCCGCGCTGGGTGCCAACGCCGGCGTGCTGACGGAAGTGATCCCCGAGATCGAGCACATCGTCGGCGCCCAACCCGCGCCGCCCGCGCTCGGCGCGGCCGAGGCGCAGAACCGCTTCCAGCGCGTGCTGCAGCAGTTCGTGGCCGCGCTGGCCACGGCCGAGCACCCGCTTGTGATCTTCCTCGACGACCTGCAGTGGGCCGACGCCGCCACGCTGGCGCTGCTGGAGCCGCTGGCCGCGCACCCGGACAGCGGCCACCTGATGCTGCTGGGCGCGATGCGCGACCAGGAAGCCGAGGCCGCCCCGGCGCTGCTGCGCACGCTGGACGCGCTGGCGGCGGCGCCCGCCGGGCTGCAGCGCATCGCGCTCGGCCCGCTGGGGCCGGCCGAGCTGGCGCAGATGCTCGCCGCGGCGCTTCATGGCCCGGCCGCCGAGGCGGCGCCGCTGGCGGCGCTGGTGCACGCCAAGACCGGCGGCAACCCCTTCTTCGCGATGCAGTTCGTGCGCGGCCTGGCGCGCGAAGGCCTGCTGCGCTTCGACCCCGCGCTGCTGCGCTGGACCTGGCGGCTCGACCGCATCGAGGCCGCGCCGCTGGCCGACAACGTGGTCGACCTGATGACGCGCGCCATCCGCCGCCTGGCGCCGCCGGCGCAGTACCTGCTCACGCTGGCGGCCTGCATCGGCAGCCGCTTCGACATCGCCACCCTGGCCACGGTGAGCGAACAGCCGCCGGCCGCGGCCGCCGCCGAACTGGCGCAGGCGCAGGCCGAAGGCCTGGTGGTGCCGACCGCGGGCGCCGGCGACGGCCACTACGCCTTCCTGCACGACCGCGTGCAGCAGTCGGCCTACGCGCTGATCCCGCCCGGGCGGCGCGCGATGGTCCACCTCACGGTGGGCCGGCTGCTGCTGGCGCGCAGCACGCCGGCGCAGCGCGAGGCGGGCCTGTTCGACATCGTCCACCACCTGAACCAGGGCCGCACGCTGATCGCCGACGCGGCCGAGCGGCTGGCGGTGGCGCGGCTGGACCTGGCCGCCGGCCGGCGCGCCAAGACCGCCACCGCGCACGAGGCCGCGCTGGCCCTGTTCGAAGCCGGCCTGGAGCTGCTGGGGCCGGCCGGCCGGCGCGCCGAGCCCGCGCTCGCCTTCGAGCTCGCGCTGGAAGCGTCGGAGAGCCAGTCGTTGTGCGGCCGGCTCGAAGACTCGCTCGAGTCGTCGGCACGCCTGCTCGACGCGGCCCCCACGCGGCTGGACCGCGCGCGCGTCGTGCGCCTGCGCTGCGTGCAGCTGGAGGCGCTGGCGCGCTACGGCGATTCGCTGGCGGCCGCGCGCGAGGGCCTCGCGCTCTTCGACCTGCACCTGCCCGAAGGCGAGGCCGCCAAGGCCGCGGCGCTGGAGCAGGAGATCGCCGCCGTCGAGCGCCTGCGCGCCGGGCGGCCGATCGCCGCGCTCGCCGACCTGCCGGCGATGACCGACGCCGGCACGCGCATGGTGATGGCGATGCTCACCGACATCTGGTCGGCCGCCTACATCCTGGGCGACCCGACGCTGTCGCGCCTGATCTCGGCCACGATGGTGCGGTTGTCGCTGCAGCACGGCAACGTCGAGGAATCGGCCTACGGCTACGTCACGCACGCGATCACCGTGGGTGCGCTCAAGGCCGACTACCGCGCGGCCGACGAGTACGGCCACCTGGCGCTGGCGGTGAACCGGCGCTTCGACGACCGGCGCCGGCGCGCCAAGGTCTTCCAGCAGTTCCACGCCCACGTGAACTTCTGGTGCCGGCCGCTGCAGAGCTGCGTGGCCTACGCGCGCGAGGCCTGCGCCGCCGGGCTGGACAGCGGCGACTTCCTCTACGCGTCCTACGCCGCCGGCACCGAGTTGTGGGCCGCGCTGGCGTCGACCCAGGACCTGGCCGCCTTCGTGCGCGAGTACACCCCCAGCGTCGCCTTCATCGAACGGCTGCGCAACCCGGCCTTCGCCGACGCCGCCCGCCTGCAGCTGGCCTGGGCGCGCGCGCTGCAGTCGCCGCTGCCGCGCCTGGGCTTCGACGACGAAGCCTTCGACGAAGCCGACTGGCTGGCGCGCCACGGCGAGCACCCCTTCTTCGCCTGCGTGCACGCGGCGCTGCGCGAGCAGCAGGCGCTGCTGCTGGGCAGTGCCGAGGAGGCCTGGGCCGCGGCCGGGCGCGCGCAGGCGCTCAAGGACGCGCTGCCCGGCACGCTGTGGCCGGTGCTGCACGAGTTCTGGTACGCGCTGGCGGCGGCGCGCGCCGCGCCGCAGGGCAGCGACCGCCAGGCCCGGCTGGCGCTGGTGCGGCAGGCGCAGGCGCTGTTCGAGTCGCGTGCCGAGCACAGTGCGGTCAACTGGAAGACGCAGGCGCTGCTGCTGGCCGCCGAGGCGGCGCGGCTCGAAGGCCGGCTGGTCGAGGCGCTGGCCGCCGCCGGCCACGCCGCCGAGTTCGCCGCCCGCCACCCGCTGCGCCCGCTGGACGCGATGGCGCACGAATGCCTGGCCCGCGTGCACGAACAGGCCGGCCACGATGCGCTGGCGCTGATGCACCGCGGCGCCGCGCGCGACCGCTACGCCGCCTGGGGCGCGCAGGCCAAGGTGGCGGCGATCGAGGCCGAGCACCCGGCCTTGCGGCGCGAGGCGCCGCCGGCCGCGGCGGGCGGCAGCGGCGCGGCCGCGCAGAGCGCCGAAGGCCTGGACCTGGGCAGCGTGCTGAAGGCCTCGCTCGCGATCGCGGGCGAGACCGAGATGGACCGCCTGCTGGCGCGGCTGCTGCACATCGCGATCGAGAACGCCGGCGCCGAGCGCGGCGCGCTCGTGCTCGAAGGCGACGAAGGCCCGCGCGTGCACGGCTACGAGGCCGGCGCGGCCGCCGTCTGCGCCGAGCCGCTGGAAGGCTCGGGCCGCGTGCCGCTCTCGCTCGTGAACCTGGTGCGCCGCACCGGCGAGGCGCTGGTGCTGGCCGAGGCCACGCGCGAGGAGCCGCACGCCGGCGACGACTACGTGCAGCGCCGGCGCCCGCGTTCGCTGGCCTGCCTGCCGGTGCGCCACCAGTCGCGCGCGCTCGGCGTGCTGGTGCTGGAGCACCGCCACGCCGCCGGCGTCTTCACGCCGCAGCGGCTGGCGCCGCTGCAGGCGCTGGCCACGCAGGCCGCGATCTCGCTCGAGAACGCGCGCCTGGTCGGCGGCCTCAAGCAGGCGCTGGCCGAGGTCGAGCGCCTGAAGGACGAGCTGGAGGCCGAGAACTCCTACCTGCGGCGCGACCTCATCGCCCATGTCTCGCACGACCTGCGCACGCCGCTGGTGTCGCTGCGCGGCTACCTGGAGCTGCTGGCCGCGCGCGGCGACGACCTGCCCGCGGAGCAGCGGCGCCAGCACCTGGCGGTGGCGCTGCGCCAGAGCGAGCGGCTGGGCACGCTGATCGACGAGCTGTTCGAACTGGCGCGGCTGGACTTCAAGGGCGTGACGCTGGCGCGCGAGCGCTTCGCGCTCGCCGAGCTGGCGGCCGACGTGGTGCAGAAGTTCGCCCTCGCGGCCGAAGGTCAGGGCGTGCGGCTGGTGGTGCAGGCGGCGCCGGGCCTGCCCTTCGTCGACGCCGACCTCGGCCTCGTCGAGCGGCTGCTGGAGAACCTGATCGGCAACGCGCTCAAGCACACGCCGGCGGGCGGCTGCATCACGCTGGCGGTGCATGCCGAAGGCACGCAGCTCGTGACCGAGGTCCGCGACAGCGGCCGCGGCATCGCCGCCGCCGACCTGCCGCATGTCTTCGACCGCTTCTACCGCGGCAGCCGCGGCGCCGGCGCCGGCGGCGCCGGGCTGGGGCTGGCGATCGCGCGCCGCATCGTCGAGCTGCACGGCGGCACGATCGGCGTCGCCAGCACGCCGGGCGAAGGCAGCTGTTTCCGCTTCGCGCTGGGGGCCGTCAGCCCTTCCTGAACAGCGGGTGGATGCTGCTGTGCTTCACGTCGTAGACCTCCTGGCCTTCGTCGATCTGCAGCGTGATGCCGATGTAGCGCTGGTCCAGCAGCTTGCCGAAATGGGCTCGGGCCGCCGCTGACAGCGCCTCGCCGGTGGCCTTCTTGACCGCTTCGCTGCGGCCGCGCGCCATGCGCAGGTTCAGGTAGACGAAGGCGTAGTCGTGGCGGCCGTCGGCGATGGCGTGGTGGTCGGACGCGAAGGCCAGCACGCGCGTGCCGCCGGTCGGGAAGGGCTGGCCGCCCTGCTCGTCGCGCACGTCCAGCAGCGTGTCGCAGAGGCTGCGGCACAGGCCCTTCATGTCGGTCTCGGCGTCGAGGTTGCGGGTGTAGAGGATGACGAGGTGCGGCATGGCCGCGATGTTATGCCGCCCGCTCGCGCAGCCATTGCGCTGTCTCAGGGTCGGCCGGGAAGAAGGTCTCCAGCGCCAGCTCGGAAAGCGTCACGTCCACCGGGGTGCCGAAGATCGTGGTGGTCGACAGCAGCTCCAGCACGCGGCCGCCGGCGCGCAGGCGCAGCGGCACCGCCACGCCACCCAGGTCGGGCGGCGCGGCCTCGGGCGGGGGCTCGTGCGGGTAGTCGCGCAACTCGTCCATCAGCGCCGCCAGCCGCGTGTCGGCGCTCGCCTCCACCTGCTTGTGCAGGCGCGCCAGGACATGGGCGCGCCAGTCGCCGAAGTTCACGATGCGCGGCGCCAGCCCCTGCGGGTGCAGCGCCAGCCGCAGCGCGTTCGCCGGCGGCGCCAGCAGCTCGGCGGCCACGCCTTCCAGCAGCACCGGCACCGCCGCGTTGTAGCCGAGGATGTTCCACCAGCGGTCCACCACCAGCGCCGGGTAGGGCATGTGGCCGGCCAGGATGAGGTCGACCGCGCGCCGCGCCGCGTCCATCGAGGGGTCGGCCAGCGGGCGCTCGGGGTACATCGGCGCGTAGCCGCCGGCCAGCAGCAGCGCGTTGCGCTCGCGCAGCGGCACGTCCAGCCGTTCGGCCAGGCGCAGCAGCATCTCGCGGCTGGGCGCGGCGCGGCCGGTCTCGACGTAGCTCAGGTGACGGGTGGAGACCTCGGCGTCCAGCGCCAGATCCAGCTGCGAGAGGCGGCGGCGCTGGCGCCACTGGCGCAGCAGCGCGCCCACGGGGGCGGCGGAAGAGTGCATGGTCCTGGAGCGTACAGACAGCAGTGAATGGCCGACATGACCCGCGGGGTCATGCAGGCCCCACCCTGCCCGGAGTATTCTCGTCACCACCATGAAGCGAGTCCTCGCCCTGTTGCCGTTGCTGGCCCTTGCGGCCTGCGCCAACTTCGGCCACCCGCCCGCCGCGGCCGGCCAGACCGAAGCCGAAGTGCTGCAGCGCATGGGCTCGCCGAGCGCGCGTTACGCCATGCCCGGCGGCGCCACGCGCCTGGAGTACGCCACCGGCCCCTGGGGCCGCGAGACCTGGATGGTCGACCTCGACGGCGGCGGCCACGTCACCGCCGCCCACCAGGTGCTGGACGAGTCCTCGCTGCGGGCCTTCCAGGCCCAGGCGCCGGGCATGTCGCGCGACGAACTGCTGCGCACGCTTGGCACGCCGGGCGAGCGCAAGTCCGGCGGATGGCAGGGCGGCGAGGTCTGGTCCTGGCGCTACCCCACCAACGACTGCCTGTGGTTCCAGGTCTCGGTGGGCGCCGACGGCCGCGTGCGCGACGGCATCTTCAACATCGACCCGCGCTGCGACGCGCCGAGCGACAAGGCGCCCGGCTGAGCGCCCGCAGCCCGGGTTGACCCGGGCAGTGATCTCCATCAGTGGCGGCGGCCGTGGCCCACGCTAGGCTCCGTGGCCATGAGTTCGCGCCTGATCCTGGACCATGTCTACGGCCACGAAGCGGCATTGGCCAGCCGCGTCTTCCTGAGCCAGCCGGTCGGCGGCGGCCGCGTCGTCGACCTCACCTGGGCCGAGGCGATGGACCAGGCGCGCCGCATGGCCGCGTACCTGCAGAGCCTGGGCCTGCCGCCCGGCGCGCGGGTGGCGATGCTGTCGAAGAACTGCGCCCACTTCATCCTCGCCGAACTCGCCATCTGGATGGCCGGCGCCACCACGGTGGCCATCTTCCCCACCGAGACGGCCGAGACGGTGCGCTACGTGCTGGAGCACAGCGAAGCGAGCCTGCTCTTCGTCGGCAAGCTGGATTCGTGGCCGCAGCAGAAGCACGGCGTGCCGGCCGGCCTGCCGCTCGTCGGCTTCCCGCTCGCGCCGGCGGCCGAAGGCGAGGCCTGGGACGCCATCGTCGCGCGCACCGCGCCGCTGGCCGGCCGCCCGGCGCGCCGTGCCGACGACCTGGCGATGCTGATGTACACCTCCGGCAGCACCGGCACGCCCAAGGGCGTGATGGTCGACTTCGAGGCCATCACGCGCGCCGGCGAAGGCATCGCCGCCGACGTGCGCGCGCGTGTCGGCGAAGCGACCGAAAGCCGCGTGCTCTCGTACCTGCCGCTGGCGCACAGCTTCGAGCGCTCGTGGGTCGAGGCCTCGGCACTGGTGGACGGGCGCACGCGCATCTTCTTCACCGAGTCGCTGCAGACCTTCCAGGCCGACCTGCAGCGCGCGCGGCCGACGCTGTTCATCTCCGTGCCGCGGCTGTGGCTGAAGTTCCAGCAGGGCGTGTTCTCGAAGATGCCGCCGAAGAAACTGGACTTCCTGCTCTCGCTGCCCATCGTCGGCAAGTTGGTGGCCAAGAAGGTGCGCGCCGGGCTGGGGCTGGACTGCGTCGTCAGCGCCGGCAGCGGCTCGGCGCCGATCCCGCCGGCGCTCATCACCTGGTACCGGCGCATCGGCCTGGCCCTCTACGAAGGCTACGGCATGACCGAGGACAACTCGTATTCGCACACCTCCAACGAGCAGTTCAACGCACCCGGCTACGTGGGCGTGCCGATGGCCGGCGTGCAGGTGCGCCTCTCGCCCGGAGGCGAGATCCTCATCAAGTCGCCGGGCCGGCTGAAGGGCTACTACAAGCGGCCCGACCTGGACGCCGAGTCGTTCACCGAGGACGGCTTCTTCCGCACCGGCGACCTGGGCGAGCAGCGCGCCGACGGGCTGCTGAAGATCACCGGCCGCAAGAAGGAGATCTTCAAGACCACCAAGGGCAAGTACGTCGCGCCGGCGCCGGTGGAGAACCAGCTCAACGCGCACCCGATGATCGAGCTGTCCATGGTCTCCGGCGTCGGCCAGCCCGAGCCCTACGCGATCGTGGTGCTGGCCGAGGATCTGCGGCCGCGCGTGCGCGACGCCGCGGTGCGCGCCGAGGTGCAGCGCCAGCTGGAAGCGCTGCTCGCGCAGGTGAACGCCACCCTGCCCGACTACGCGCGGCTGCAGATGATCGTCGTCGCCGCCCAGCCGTGGACGATCGAGAACGGCTGCCTGACGCCGACAATGAAGATCAAGCGCGCACGCATCGAGGACGCGGTCGCGTCGCAGGTCGAAGGCTGGTACCGCGAAGGCAGCCGGGTGCTGTGGGCATGAGCGTGCCGGGCCGCTCCCAAGCGCGAATCCCGGAGCGCGCAGCGCGGAGGGTAGTCCAGTGACCGCGCCCCGCCATGGCGGCGACCGCGTGGCCGACGTGCTGGCCGCCGCCGGCGTGCCCTGCGTCTACACGCTTTGCGGCGGGCACATCTCGCCCATCCTCAGCGCCGCGAAGGCACGCGGCATCCGCATCGTCGACACGCGCGACGAGGCCACCGCGGTCTTCGCCGCCGACGCCGCGGCACGCCTGTCCGGCCGCCCCGGCGTGGCGGCGGTGACCGCGGGCCCCGGCATCAGCAACACCATCACCGCGCTCAAGAACGCGCAGCTGGCGCAAAGCCCGCTGCTGCTGCTGGGCGGCGCCGCGCCGACCGCGCTGCAGGGCCGCGGCGCGCTGCAGGACATCGACCAGCGTCCGCTCGTCGAGCCGCACGTGAAGCGCTTCTTCAAGGTCACGCGTGTGCGCGACCTGGGCGACTTCGTCGCCGAGGCGCTGGCGCTGGCGCAGCAGGGCGTGCCCGGGCCGGTGTTCGTCGAATGCCCGGTGGACCTGCTCTACGACGAGGCCAGCATCCGCCAGTGGTACGCCGACGCCGGCGGCAAAGGCACGGGCCTCGCGGACCGCGCGTTGCGCTGGTACCTGAACCGGCACGTGAAGCGCATGTTCGAAGGCAGCGCCGACGACGCCGCACCCGCAGTGCAGACGCCCCCGGTGCCGCGCGCCGCCGGCGGCGCGGTGCAGGCCGCGCTGGCGTCATTGCAGAAGGCCGAGCGGCCGCTCGCCGTGATCGGCAGCCAGGCGGTGGTGCGCGCGGGCGACGCCCAGGCGCTGGCCGAAGCGGTGGGCCGGCTGGGCGTGCCGGTGTACCTCTCGGGCATGGCACGCGGCCTGCTGGGGCGCGAGCATCCGCTGCTGATGCGCCACGCGCGCCGCAACGCGCTGCGCGAGGCCGACTGGGTGCTGCTGGCCGGCGTGCCCTGCGACTTCAGGCTCGACTACGGCCGCCACGTGCGCCGCAGCGCCACCCTGGTGGCGGCGAACCGCAGCCGCGCCGACGCGCGCCTGAACCGCCGCCCCACCGTGGCCGCCATCGGCGACGCCGGCTGCTTCGTGCGCGACCTGGCCGGCGCGCTGCCGCCGGCCGAGCGCTGGGGCGGCTGGGTCGGCACGCTGCGCGGCCGCGACGCCGCGCGCGAGACCGAGATCGACCAGCAGGCCGCCGCCGCCGGCGAGCACGTGAACCCGCTCGCGCTGCTGCGCGCGCTCGAACGCGAAGCCGCGGCCGACGCCATCCTGGTCGCCGACGGCGGCGACTTCGTCGCCACCGCCAGCTACGTGCTGCACGCGCGCGGCCCGCTCGCCTGGCTGGACCCCGGTGCCTTCGGCACGCTGGGCGTGGGCGCCGGCTTCGCGCTCGGCGCCGGCACCGTGCAACCGGGGCGCGAGCTGTGGATCCTGTTCGGCGACGGCGCCTGCGGCTGGAGCCTGGCCGAGTTCGACACCTTCGTGCGCCACCGCATCCCGGTGATCGCGGTGGTGGGCAACGACGCCGGCTGGACCCAGATCGCGCGCGAGCAGGTGAAGATGCTGAAGGACGACGTGGCCACCGTGCTGGCGCGCACCGCCTACCACGAGGTGGCGCGCGGCTTCGGCGCCGAAGGCATGCTCGTCACGAAGCCCGAGCAGGTGGTGCCGGCGCTGCAGCAGGCGCGCGCCTTCGCGCGCGAAGGCCGGCCGGTGCTGGTCAACGTGTGGCTGGATCGGACCGAGTTCCGCGAAGGATCACTGTCGATGTGACCGCCGCGCCGACGACCGCGAGCGTCAGCGCCAGCTCTCCCGCCGCCGGCACGCCGAAGCGCAGCAGTTCGCGCGCGCCGGGCAGCACGAGGGCCGCCGCCAGCGCCGCCGTGGCCGCCGCCAGCACGATCCAGAACGCACGCGCCTCGCTGCCGCGCAGCGCGCGCCAGCCCAGCCCATCGCTCAGGTTCACCGCCACCAGCCCCAGGTTGCCGGCCGTCAGGCCCACCACCGCGAGCGTGCGCGCGATCTCGGTGCCGCGGCCGGCATCGATCGCCAGCCAGTAGATCGCCAGCGTGGCGGCCAGCAGCAGCAACCCCTGCAGCAAACCCTGCAGCAGCATCGGCCCGCCGACGATGCCTTCGTCGCCATGCCGCGGTGGCCGCCGCATCACGCGCGGGTCCTCGGGCGCGCCTTCGAAGGCGAGCGAGCACATGGGGTCGATCACCATCTCGGTCAGCACCACGTGCGCCGGCAGCATCAGCGGCGGCAGGCCGAAGACGAGCGGCAGCAGCGCCAGCCCGGCGATCGGCACGTGGATGGCGGTGATGTAGGTCATCACGCGGCGCAGGTTGTCGAAGATGCGCCGGCCCATGCGCACGCCGCCGACGATGCGGCCGAAGTCCTCGTCCAGCAGCACCAGGCCGGCGGCTTCGCGCGCGACGTCGGTGCCGCGCACGCCCATCGCGATGCCGATGTGCGCCGCCTTCAGCGCCGGCGCGTCGTTGACGCCGTCGCCCGTCATCGCCACCGTCTCGC
>CAYVXO010000009.1:0-49651 GCA_964454485.1 uncultured Rubrivivax sp. | reverse complement strand
AAGGCGCCGCCGCGGCCGGGCGCTTCGGCGGCCCGCGCGCGCGCCGCGGCCGCCGGGCTCACGCCCAGGTAGCTCAGCAGCACCGGCAGCAGGATGAGGTTGGTGACGATCAGCACCGCCACCCCCAGGCTGGCCGCCAGCGCCAGCTCGCGGATGACCGGGATGTCGATCAGCATCAGCACCGCGAAGCCGACCGCGTCGGCGACCAGCGCCGTCAGGCCGGCCAGGAAGAGGCGGCGGAAGGTGTAGCGCGCGGCCACCAGGCGGTGCGCGCCCTGCGCGATGTCCTGCACGATGCCGTTCATCTTCTGCGCGCCGTGGCTCACGCC
This sequence comes from uncultured Rubrivivax sp., assembly GCA_964454485.1. GTDB lineage: Bacteria > Pseudomonadota > Gammaproteobacteria > Burkholderiales > Burkholderiaceae_C > Rubrivivax. The sequence goes on along the minus strand of CAYVXO010000009.1, from coordinate 49,322 downwards.
GATGGCGAACACGAGGAACGGCACCAGGATGGAATACGGGTCGAGCTCGAAGCCGAGCGCCGCCACCAGCCCCAGCTGCCAGGCCACCGCCACCAGCGAACAGGCCAGCACGAGCGCGGTGGAGCGCGCGCAGCGCGTGTAGCCCCAGAGAATGGCGGCCGCGATGAGCGCGGCCAGGCCGAAGTACAGCGCGACCTGGCGCAGGCCGTCCACCAGGTCGCCCACCAGCTGGGCGAAGCCGATCACGTGCACGCGCACGGCGCCGCCCGCTTCGGCCTTCATGCGCAGGCGTTCCAGCGCGGCGGCCAGCGCACGCAGGTCGGGGCGCTGGCCGGCTTCGGCGTCGAGCAGCGGCACCACCAGCATGCTGCTGCGGAAGTCGTTGCCGACCAGGCTGCCCACGATGCCGGCGCGCGCGATGTTGGCGCGCAGCTGCTCGGTGGCGGCGGCGCTGCCGTCGTAGGGGTCGGGCATCACCGGCCCGCCGCGGAAGCCTTCCTCGGTGACCTCGGTCCAGCGCACGCCGGGCGCCCAGAGCGACTTGACCCAGGCGCGGTCGACGCCGGGGGTGACGAAGATCTCGTCGTGCACCTGGCGCAGCACGGCCTGGTAACGCGGGTCGAAGATGTCGCCGTGCGGGTTCTCCACCACCACGCGCAGCGCGTCGCCCAGGCCGCGCAGTTCGGTGCGGTTCTCCAGCCAGTGCTGGATGTACGGGTGGCCGCGCGGGATCATCTTCTCGAAGCTGGCCGCCAGGGTCAGCCTGGTGGCCGCCAGCCAGGCCAGCAGCAGCGTGGCGAGCGCGCAGGCCAGCAGCACGGCGGGCCGGTGGTTGAAGACGGCGCGCTCCAGGCGCGAGCCGCTGGCGGGGTCGAAGTCGTCGGCCGGCGTCGCGGGTGCGGCGTCGGCGGGGGCGGCGATGGCGTGCATGGCGTGTTCCTCAGGCCAGGGTGGACAGGCCGCGCGGGCCGGCGAGCACCAGCGTGCCGTCGGCGGCCGCCACCACGGCGGCGGCGGGTTGCGGACGTTCCACCTTCAGCGGCGCGAAGCTGGCGCCGTCGTCGCTGCTGGCCAGCACGTGGCCGGCCTGGCTGACGACGACGAAGCGGCCGCGGGCGTCCAGCGTGCTGCCCGTCAGGCCCACGCCCAGGCCGGTGTTCACCGCCTGCCAGCCGCGGCCGCCGTCGGTGCTTCGCAGCAGGTTGCCGCGCAGGCCGTGCGCCAGCAGGGCCCTTTCGTGGCCGACGACGCCGAACAGCGTGCCGTGGTAGGGCAGCGCCAGGGCCACGAAGCGGTCGCTGGCGCGGTCCAGCTTCAGCAGCAGGCCCTGCTCGCCGGCGACCAGGAGTTCGCCGCCGATGCGCCGCACCGCGTACAGGTGCAGGCCCTTGGGGTTGTCGGCGGCGTGCAGGCGCGACTCCCAGCTGCGGCCGCCGTCGCGCGTGCGCAGCAGCAGGCCGAAGGCGCCGACCACGTGGCCGTTGCGCGCGTCGTCGAACCAGCAGTCCAGGAAGGGGTTCTCGGCGCCCTGGTCGGCGAAGCGCCGGGCTTCGGCCACGGCCTTCTCCTCACCCAGCGCCTGCGCCTGCGCCAGCAGCACCGGCCCCAGGCCGCGGCCGTCCAGCTGGCGCTGCCAGCGGCGCCCGCCGTCGGCGCTGTGCAGCACCACGCTGTCGTGGCCCACCGCCCAGCCGTGTTCGGCGTCGGCGAAATGCAGGCCGGTCAGGTCCGAGCTCACCGGCACTTCGGCCTGCTGCCAGCGGCGGCCGTCGTCGTCGCTCCACAGCACGTGGCCGCGCTGGCCGGCGGCGACCACGCGCGTGCCGGCGCGGGCGAGGGCGAACAGCGGCGCGCGCGGCGCCAGCGGGCTGGGCAGCGCGGGCGTGTCGAGCACGTCGCGCCCGGGGGCGGCGAAGGCGGCGGCGGGTGCCGCCGCGCAGGCTGCCAGCCCTTGCAGCAGGTGACGCCGGTGCATGGCGTGCGCTCCGTCGGGGCTTCGGCTCAGCGGACGCCGGCGCCGGCCAGCGCGTCGGCGGTCCACTCGCGCTCGGGCAGCGCCTTCGTCTGGCGCAGACCGCCGGTCTCGGCGATGAAGCCGGTGAGCGAGTAGACGCGCGAGACCAGGTCGTAGTGGCCGAACATGTCGGTGTAGGGCGCCGGCACGTCGTAGCTGGGCGCGGTGTAGGCGAAGCCGGTGCGCCAGAGCTGGCCGCGGGCGTCGTACTCGTCGCTGGCCACCGCGGCCCACGAGTCCTCGTCCAGGTAGAAGGTGCGCCGGCTGTACACGTGGCGCTTGCCTTCGCGCAGCGTGGCGTCCACCACCCAGACGCGGTGCAGTTCCCAGCGCACGAGGTCGGGGTTCAGGTGGTTGGGCTTGAGCAGCTCGTCCTGCTTCGCGCCGTACACCGCCGCATAGGCGTTGTAGGGCACCAGCATCTCCTTCTTGCCGACCAGCTTGAAGTCGAAGCGGTCCATGCTGCCGTTGAAGATGAAGGTGTCGTCGAAGGTGGTGGCGCCTGCGGTGCCCGGGTTCGGCGTGTCGTGCGCGAGGTCGGGGGCCACCTTGGTGCGGCGCTGCCCCGGCAGGTAGGTCCAGGCGCGGCGGTCCTTGCTGCCGATGTCCAGCGGGTCGACGATCATCAGCGCCTCGCCGGCGCGGCGCGCCGGGCCGGTGTAGGTGAGCTTGATGCGCCAGTAGGTGTCGGCGCCGCTGCGCGTGGGGTCCCAGAACGGGTACTCCTGGACGCTGACGCCTTCGGTGGCCAGCGTCGCGCGGCCGCTCGCGTCCACCGTCAGGTTGCGGTACTTGGACTCGTAGGCGGCGCCGTTGAAGCGCAGCAGGTGGTTCCACATCGCCTCGTAGCCGTTCTTCGGGATCGGGAACGGGAAGCCGGCGTGTGCGCCTTCGATCGAGCGGCCTTCGTTGAGGGTCTTCGCGCGCACGGCGTTCTTCGCCGTGTTCTCGCCCACCCACTTCGGGAAGGCCACGCTGCGGTGCGTGGGGTACACGTCGATGCGGAAGCCGGGGTACTTCTGCAGCAGCGCCTTCGTGCCTTCGGTCAGCTGGGCCGCGTTGGCGGCCATGTTCTTCGCGTCGATCGAAAGGCGCGGCTTCTCGGCGGCGAACGGGTTCGGACGGATGCCGTCGCCGGCCTTCCAGCCCGCCGGCGGCGTGGTCAGGCCGCCGGTGTAGGCGGGGATGAGCCCGTCCTTGCTGGCCGCCTGTTCGGCGCCGATGGCGGTGAGCGAACCGCCCAGGGCCTTGGCCTCTTCGGGCGTGAGGGCGGCGCCGGCGGGCAGCGTGAAGGCGGCGGCGGCAGCGGCGGTGAGAGCGGCGGCGAGCGGGGTGGCGCGGATCTGCATGGCAGTCTCCTCAGAAGCTGGTCTTGAAGGTGAGGCTGACGAAGCCGCGGTCCTTCAGGAAGGTGGTGAGGCCGTTGGTCGACGTGACGGCAGTGCCGTTGTCCTTCGTGTAGCCCAGGTAGTCGACGTACTTCAGGTCGAAGCGGTACTTCTGCTGCACGTCGGCCGAGAGGCCGACCGTGTAGTTGCCCAGGCCCTGGTTGCCGCCGAAGACGACGGCCGCGTTGCCGTCGATGCCCAGCGCATAGCTGAACGGCAGCGAGAGGTCCACGCCCGGCAGCACCTGGAACCAGCTCGGCGTGAAGGAGAAGCCGACGCCGGTGTAGTTCTTCGTCGCGCAGCCGTCGAAGCGGTCCTTGTTGTTGCAGGGCGCGAAGCCGAGCGCGTTGAAGAGGTTCTCGCCGCTGCGCACGCGGGTCCAGCGCGACCACTGGATCTCGGCCGCCCAGCTGGCGCTGTCGAACAGCGGCGTGGCGGAAATGCTGCCCAGCAGGTTCAGCAGCGCGTGCTGGGTGTCGCCGCGCGGACCCTTGGTCTCGCCGCGCCCGGGCAGGCCGGGCGCGACGCCCAGCACCTGGGCGTTGAGCGGCGTGTTGCGGCGCTGCGAGAACTCGGCGCCCAGGCTCACGCCGCCGACGTTCTTCGCCAGGCTCACGCCGTAGAGGTCGACGCCGCCCGCATACACCAGGTTGTAGACGCTGGTGCCGGGACCGGCGGCGGTGAGCAGCGTCTGCGGCAGCTTGTCGGAGAAGCGGCGCGCGTAGACGCCCAGCGTGCCGTCCAGCCAAGCCGGGCTCCAGCGCGCGGCCAGGCCCCATTCACCGGCCTGCTTCGGCTCCGCAGCCTGGCCGCGGGTGGCGAAGCCCAGGGCGCCGGACAGGAACTGGCGGTCGGGCCCGTTGAACACGAAGTCGACCGGGCCGAGGTAGGTGCCGCCTTCGGGGTAGCGCGCCGCTTCCCATTCGAAGAGGTACTGCGCCGACAGCGACAGCGTGTCGGCCAGCTGCGCCTGCAGCGAGAGCTGGCCCAGCGGGCGGAACAGTTCCTTCGCCTCGGCGCCGGGGGTGGCGAAGCCCTTCTGCAGGTCCAGCGGCACCTGCGCGTACGAGACGCTGTGCAGGTGGCCGCCGAGGAACAGCGACTCGCCCCAGTAGACCGTATGGCGGCCCAGCTTGGCGCGCACGGGCACATCGCCCAGGTCGACGGCGCCGAAGACGAAGGCGTCCATCAGCTCGCCGGTGCCGCCGCGGTACAGGCGCTTGACGGTGTGGCTGTACTCGTGGTTCGTGTAGCTGGGGATGTTGGCGTAAGGCGCGTTCGGGTTCGACTTGCTGGTGCCGTCGTAGGCGGCGTCGTACCAGGCGGTGGCGCTCAGGCGCGCGCCGTGGCGCTTGCGGTAGACGACGTCGAACTCCGACAGCAGGTCGAAGCGCTGGGCGACCCAGTCGCCCTTGTCGAAGCTGTAGTCGCCTTCGTCGGCGAGCACCGAGTTGCCGATCTTCGAGTCGCGTGCCTCGACCCGCTGCGCCAGGTTCAGGCGCACGGTGTTGTCGAAGCGGATCGCGAGGTCGGGGTTGCCGGTGTCGAACTCGAAGGCGGCCGCGGGGCCGCCGGCCAGCGCGAAGGCCGCGGCCAGCGCGCTGGCGCCGGAGGCGAATGGGCGGCGCCGGGGCGCCTGGGGCAGGGCGTGGGGGTGACTCACGTTGTCTCCGCCGGTGGTTCCTGCCGGTGGATCCGGCAGCTTGGGCGTGAGTCATTCTGGGCAGCGCCCCCCTGCCGCCTCCCCCCTTCCGAGAGGGGGCCGGGGGGGCGATCCGGGTCAACCCGGAGGCGCGACGCTCAGCGGTGCTTCCAGACCGGGCGCCGGCGCTCGGCGAAGGCGCGCACGCCTTCGTCGGCGTCCTCCAGCGCCATCAGCTCGTCCAGGTAAAGGCGCTCGGCGGCGGCATAGCCCGACTCCAGCGTCTGCCCGCGCGCGCCGTGCAGCGTGCGCATGAGCAGCCGCAGCGCCGGGCGGCTGAGGCGCGCGAAGGGCGCCATGAAGTCCAGTGCCCCGGCCTCGAAGTCCGTGCCTTCGACGAGCCGGTTCACCAGCCCCAGGCGGTGCGCGCTGGCGCCGGTGATCGGCTCGCCGCCGGCCAGCAGTTCGGCGATGTGGTTCGGCGGCAGCCGGCCCTGCAGCATCAGGATGCCGGGGAAGGCAATCGACGCGAGCTTGATCTCGGGGTGGCCGATCTTCGCCTCCGGCGTGGCGACCATCATGTCGCAGGCCAGCGCCAGTTCGAGCGCGCCGCCCATCGTGGCGCCGTTGAGCCCGGCCACCGTGGGCAGCGTGAAGTCGCGCAGCCGGCGCAGGAGGCGCGCGAAGTCGTCCATCAGCGCCGCGACGTGCTCGCGCGCGTGGTCGGCCACCTCGACACCGCCGGAGAAGAGGCCCGCCGGCGCCCCCGTGACGAGCACCGCGTGGTGCGTCGGCGAAGCCTCGGCGGCGTCCAGCGCGGCGCCGATCTCGGCCATCATCGGCGCGTGCAGCACGTTGGCCGGCGGCCGCGCCAGCCGGATCACGAACACGCCTTCGGCGGCGCCGGTCTCGATGAATCGGAACGCCATGCTGCGGGCCTCCTGCCGGCGGCCGGAGGCGGCCGAAAGTCGTACTCTAGCGAAACGTCTGCTGGTGCAACACCCCGGGTCATTCCCCGTGCGGCCGGCCGGGCGCGGTGGCAGATTGCCGGACTTCGATCCCCGAGGAGGCCGATCCGATGCAGCGCAGAAACTGGATCCGTTCGATGGTCGGCGCCGCGGCGCTGCTGGGCGCCTTCGCGGCGCCGGCCCAGGAAGGCGCGCCGCTGCGCGTGATCCTGCCGTTCCCGCCGGGCGGCGGCACCGACGCGCTGGCGCGCCTGCTCGCGCCCAAGCTCTCGCGCGAGCTGGGGCGCCCGCTCGTCGTCGAGAACAAGCCGGGCGCCAGCGGCCAGATCGCGGTGTCCTACGTGAAGGGGGCGGCGCCCGACGGCGGCACCGTGCTCTTCACCTCCGACCACAGCTTGGTGGCGGTGCCGCAGCTCAACCCGAAAGCGGGCTACGACCCGGTGCGCGACTTCACGGCGCTAGGGCAGGTCTCGCGCTTCGCGCTCGGGCTGGCGGTGTCCAACGGCAGCGGCGCGAAGAGCCTGGCCGACTTCGCGGCCTACGTGAAGGCGAATCCGGCGCAGGCCACCTACGGGCTGCCGGTGGTGGGTGGCTTTCCTTCCACGGTGGGCGTGGCGGTGGCGAAGAAGATCGGCGTGCCGATGCAGGCCGTGCCCTTCACCGGCTCGGCGCCGCTCATCCAGAACATCATGGGCGAGCAGGTCCCTGCCGGCGTGACCGCGATGCCGGACTTCCTGCCGATGGCCAACGCGGGCAAGCTGCGCCTGGTGGCCGTGACCGGTTCGCGCCGTTCTTCCATCGTGCCCGACGTGCCCACCTTCGAGGAACTGGGCTACACCGGGTTGGCGGCGAACTCCTGGTACGCCTTCTTCGGCCCGAAGGACGTGCCGCGGGCCTTCGCCGAGCGTTTCAACAAGGCGCTGGCGGCGGTGCTGGCCGACGCCGAGGTGAAGAAGCGCATCGCCGAGATGGCGCACGACCTGGCCCCCACCACGCTCGAGGAAGCGGCCGCCGAGATGGAGGCGGGGGCGAACTTCTGGAAGGAAGCCGCCAAGTCGCCCGACTTCGTGCGGCCCTGAGGCCGGGGCCGGCGCGCTTCAGCCGCCCGCGAGCCAGCGCTGGCGCAGCTCGCGCTTGAGCACCTTGCCGATCTCGCTGCGCGGCAAGGTCCTCTCGTAGCGCAGCCCCACCAGGCGCTGCGGCTTGTTGACGCGGCCGTTGAGCCACGCCATCAGCTCGGCTTCGGTGACCGCCGCGCCTTCGCGCGGCACCACGAAGGCCACCGGCGACTCGCCCCAGCGCTCGGAAGGCACGCCCACCACCGCAGCCTCGGCCACCGCGGGGTGCTGCACGAGCACCGCCTCCAGGTCGCTCGGGTAGACGTTAAAGCCGCCGGAGATCAGCATGTCCTTCTTGCGGTCCATCAGCACCAGGAAGCCGTCTTCGTCGAGGCGGCCGACGTCGCCGGTGCGGATGTAGCGCCGGCCCTCGGCGTCGAACCATTCGGCTTCGCGCGTCTTTTCCGGCAGGTTGTGGTAGCCGGTCATCATGAGCCCGGAGCGGCCCACCAGTTCGCCCACCGATCCCGCCGGCAGCTCGCGCCCTTCGTCGTCGATGACGCGGATCTCGTGCCCCGGCACCGGCCGGCCCACGGTGTGCAGCTTGTGCGGAAAGCGGCGCGTGTCCAGCGTGCAGACGGCGCCGCCTTCGGTCATGCCGTAGTACTCGATCAGCTCGCCGGGCCAGCGCCGCACCGCCTCCGCCTTGACCGACGCCGCGAAGGGCGCGCTGCCGCAGGACTTGACCTGGAACGAGCTGAGGTCGCGGCGGTCGAAGTCGGGGTGCGCCAGCAGGCGCTGGTACTGCACCGGCACCAGCATGCTGTGGGTGACGCGGTGGTGTTCCGCCAGTTCGAGCCAGCGCCCGGCGTCGAAGCGGGACATCAGCACCAGCTGGCAGCCCATCGCCAGCGAAGGCAGGAAGCTCGACAGCGTCATGTTCGAGTACAGCGGGATCGAGACCATCACCACCGAACGCGGCGTGTAGCCCAGCGCCTGGAACATCTGCAGCGCCGACCAGCGGTAGGCGTGCGGTACCGCGATGCCCTTGGGCAGCCCGGTGGTGCCCGACGAGTAGATGAGGCTGAAGGTCCAGTCGGGCTGCACCGCCACCGGCGCCGGCAGCGCGCCTTCCGGCGCCAGCCAGTCCGAGAGTGGTTGGCCGCCTTCGCCGTCGTCCAGCGCCACGCGCGGCACCGCGATGCGCCCGGCCACGCCGGCCAGGTGCTGCGCGACGCCGCGATCGAGGAACAGCAGCTTCGCTCCCGCGTCGGCCACCATCGTGGCCAGGTTGGCCGGCAGCATGTCGGGCGCGAGTGGCGCCACCGCGAGCCCGGCGCGCAGAGCGCCGAAGAAGACCGTGGCGTAGGCGAAAGAGGTGGTGGCCGAGATCGCGACCACGTCGCGCGGCTGCAGGCCTTCGCGCTGCAGGGCGGCGGCCACGCGGTCGATGCCGCGGTCGAAGTCGGCATAGGTCAGCGCCCGGCCGTCCAGGTGCAGCGCGGGCTGCGCCGGCTGCAGTTGCGCCTGCAGGCGCACCATCGCGTCCAGGGTGCCGAAGGGGCGGGCCAGCGCCTCGACGACGGCCGGGTGCAGGGCGGGCGTGTTCATGCGGCGGCGGTCCTCGCGGCTTCGATCTTCAGCGTCAGCAGCGCGTAGACCTCGTCGATGGTGGGCGTGGCCAGGCCGGCGAGTTCGCGCATCGCGGCGATCGAGTCGACCAGCACCGCGGTTTCCAGCGGCCGGCCGCGGTCCCGGTCCTGCAGCATCGACATGCGGTGCGCGCCGGCGTTGCGCGCCGCGGCGATGCGCTCTTCGGTGCTGATGGGCCAGCGCGCCACGCCCAGTGCTTCGGCCACGGTCTCGGCTTCGCGCATCAGGCGGCGCACCAGCGCCACCGTGGGTTCGCTCGTGGTCAGCCGGTCCAGCGTGGCGCCGGTGAGCACGGCCAGCGGATTCCAGGAGAGGCTGCTGATCATCTTGGCCCAGATCCAGGCGCGGATGTCGGGCACCACGGGCGCGTTCAGGCCGGCGGCATTCAGCGCCTCGGCCAGGCGGGCGATACGCGGGCTGGTGCTGCCGTCGGGTTCTCCAACGGGGAAACGCAGCAGCCTGCCGTCGTGGTGCACGACGCCGGGCTCCAGCACCTCGCTCGCCATCCAGTAGACGCAGCCGAGAGCGCGCTCGGGGCCGAGCGTGCGCCACTGTGCGCCGCCGGGGTCGAGCCGTTCGATCTGGCGGCCGGCGTGCGCACCCGGCAGTCCGTGGAAGTACCAGTACGGGATGCCGGTGGTGGGCGGCAGCACGGCGGTGTCCGGCCCCAGCAGCGAGGCCAGCGCCGGCAGTGCGGCCGCCACCTGGTGCTGCTTGAGGGCGATGAACACGCAGTCCTGCGGACCGAGGGTGCGCGCGTCGTCGGTGGCCTGAACGCGTGCCACCAGGTCGCCGGCCGGCGAGACCACGCGCAGCCCGCGTTCGCGGATCGCGTCCAGGTGCGCACCGCGCGCCACCACGCTGACCTGCAGGCCGGGCACCTGCGCCAGCTTCGCGGCCACGAAGCCGCCGATGGCGCCGGCGCCGAAGACGCAGAGCTTCATCTCAGTCCTTCAGGGTGCAGGTACCGCGGTCCACCAGCAGCACCTGGCGGTCGGCGGCGGTGGCGCGGAAGCGCAGCGTGCCCGCTTCGCCGCCTTCGAAGATCTCGACCACCACGCGGTCGCCCGGCAAGCCGGGCTGCACGAAGCGCGCCGCCATCGAACGCAGGCGCTCCGGCCGGCCCGGGGCGCAGGTCTTCAGCAGCGCGCGGCAGCAAAGGCCCAGGTTGTTCAGCCCATGCGAGATGGGCCGCTCGAAGCCGGCCCGGCGCGCGACTTCGGGGTCGGCGTGGATCGGCATCCAGTCGCGGCTGGCCACGCGGTAGAGCAGGGCGGCCTGCAGCGGCGTGCGGTACTCGATGCCGGCCACGCGCTTCGCGTCGGCCGGGATCGGTGCCAGCGCCGGCGCGGCGTCGGCCGCCTCGCCCCAGGAGCCGCAGCCGCCGTCGCCGCGCAGGAACTGCACGCTCTTCAGGCTGGCGAGATGGGTGCCTTGGTCGTGGTCGAAGAGCTCGGTGTCGACCTGGATCACGGCGCCGCGGCCGCGGCCCTTGTCGTCCACGCGCACCAGCCGGTGCGTGGTGCGCACGCGGCCGGCTGCCGGCAGCGGCGCGTGCAGCTGGAAATGCTCCTCGCCATGCACGATGCGCACCCAGTCGATCGCCGCCGCCGGGTCGTCGTGCCAGAAGGGCTGCCAGCCCAGCACCATGCACTGCGAAGGCACCACCTGCTGCGGCCGGCCGGCCAGGCCTTCGCAGACGTAGGGCAGCTCGTCCTCGTCGAGCGGGTCGCTGCCCATGCCCAGCGCCAGCGCGTAGAGCAGGCTGTCGCGCGCTTCGTAGTCCTGGCGCGTGTCGCCGAAGCGCAGCGCGGTGACGTGGTGCAGGTTCATGCCATCGTGATCACGAGCTTGCCGAACTGCTCGCCGGCCTGCAGCCGGTCCATCGCGGCGTGGATCTCGGCCAGCGGGTAGCAGCGGTCGACGAGCGGCTTGATGGCGTCGCGGCCGAACAGCTGCACCACGCGCTGCATCTCGGCCAGGCTGCCGCCGGTGCTGCCGTAGATCTCCAGCTGGCGGATGAACAGCCGCTGCAGGTCGGCGCTGGGGTGCGAGCCGGTGGTGGCGCCGCAGGTGACGAGCCGGCCGCCGCGGCGCAGGCTCTTCAGCGATTCGGACCAGCTCTTCTCGCCCGAGCTTTCCAGCACCATGTCGGCGCCTTCGCCGCCGGTGAGCTCCAGCACGCGCTGCGAGACCTTCTCGCTGCGGTAGTTGATGCCGGCCCAGGCGCCCATCGCCTTCGCGCGTTCGAGCTTCGCGTCGCTGCTGCTGGTGACGATGGCGCGCGCGCCCGCCAGCAGCGCCAGCTGCAGGCAGGCCACGGCCACGCCGCTGCCGATGCCGACGATCAGCACCGTCTCGCCCGCTTCGAGCTTGCGCTTGCCGAAGACCATGCGCCAGGCGGTGAGATGGCCGACCATCAATGTGCCGGCCGAGACCAGGTCGGCGTCGTCGGGCAGCGGCAGGAAGCACTTCACGGGCATCGCGATGTACTCGGCGAAGGTGCCGTGGCGGTGCTCGCCCATGATGCTGGCGTTCAGGCACAGCGTCTGGTCGCCGGCCAGGCAGTAGCGGCAGCGGCCGCAGAAGGCGTTGGAGAACAGCACCGCCTTCTGGCCCACGCGCAGGCCGCTGCCGGCGGGCGCCTCGGCCACCGTGCCGGCGGCCTCGACGCCCTGCACCAGCGGCAGCTCGTGCGTGATGCCGACGCCGCTGTCGCGCATGTACAGGTCGACCCGGTTCAGGCCGGCAGCGTGCACGCGCAGCACCGCCTCGCCTTCGGCCGGCACGGGGCGCGGAAAGTCGCGCAGCTTCAGGCCCTCGCGGCCGCGCGCTTCCAGCACGGCGGCCTTCATGGTTCCGGGATTCGTCATGGCGGCAAGGCTAGGACCGTGCGCATGCGTACGAATCATGGAAAACACCGACCCGGTACCGCGGTGGCAGGCCGGCAGAATCCGAACTCGTACGGTAGCGAACGACCGCGCCGGCGCCCGGGAGACAAGACCGATGACGAAGCCTGCCGCCTTCGACCCCGCCGACCACGCCCGCCGCATGCGCGAAGGCGGCTGGTGGATCGACCGCACCACCGACGAGATGATCGCCGAGGCCGCGACCCGCCACCCGCAGAAGGACGCGCTCGTCGCCTATCGCGCCGACAAGCCCGGCGCCGAGCCGGTGCGCCGTATCCGATACGGCGAACTGGCGCAGATGGTGGACCGTGCCGCGGCCGCGCTGCAGGGCATGGGCGTGGGCCCGGGCGACGTGGTGGCGGTGCAGCTGCCCAACTGGTGGGAGTTCGTCGTCGCCGCGCTCGCCGCCGGCCGCCTGGGCGCGGTGGTGAACCCGCTGATGCCCATCTTCCGCGAACGGGAAATGGCCTACATGCTGGGCTTCGCCGAAGCCAAGGTGCTGGTGGTGCCCAAGGTCTTCCGCGGCTTCGACCACGAGCAGATGGCCGCCACGCTGCGCGAACGCTGCCCGAAGCTGACCCACGTGGTGGTGGTCGACGGCGAAGGCGCGAACGGCTTCGAGCGCGCGCTGCTCTCGGGCAATGCCAGCGTGCCGCCGGCCGGCCCCGGGCGCGCGGCCCCGGCGCGCGCCGACGAGACCGCGGTGCTCATGTTCACCAGCGGCACCACCGGCGAGCCCAAGGGCGTGATGCACACCAGCAACACGCTGGTGGCCTGCGTGCGCGGCCTGGCCGGGCGCTTCGGCCTGACCGAAGCCGACGTGCTGCTGGCCTGTTCGCCGCTGGGCCACATGACCGGCTACGCCGCCGTCATGTTTCAGGGCCTGTGCCTGGGCTGCACCGTGGTGCTGCAGGACGTGTGGGAGGGCAAGCGCGGCGTGGCCATCATGGCCGCCGAAGGCGTGACGCACACCGCCGCCGCGACGCCCTTCCTGGTCGACATCTGCGAAGCCGTGGCCGCCGGCGGGCCGAAGCCCGCGCTGCGCACCTTCCTCTGCGGCGGCGCGCCCATCCCGCCGGTGGTGGTGGAACGCGCGGCGCGCGAGCTGAAGCTCAACGTGAGCAGCCTGTGGGGCATGACCGAGTCGCTGGCCAGCACACTGACCGAGCCCGAGCGCGCGCACGAGAAGTCGGCCTCCACCGACGGCCGGCCCCTCAACGGCGTGGCGGTGAAGGTGGTCGACATGGACGGCCGCGACCTGCCCACCGGCCAGACCGGCCGCCTCATGGTGCGCGGGGCGCAGATGTTCAGCGGCTACTACAAGCGCCCCGACATCGCCACCTTCGACGCCGAAGGCTGGTTCGACACCGGCGACCTGGCCTACCTGGACGCCGAAGGCTACATCCGCATCAACGGCCGCACGAAGGACGTGCTCATCCGCGGCGGCGAGAACGTGCCGGTGGTGGAGATCGAGAACCTGCTCGCCAAGCACCCGGCGCTGGCCGCCGCGGCGCTGGTGGGCTTCCCCGATGCGCGGCTGGGCGAACGCGGCTGCGTCTACGTCGTGGCCAAGCCCGGGCAGACCTTCGACCTTCCCGCGCTGCAGGCCTACATGGCCGAGTGCAAGGTCGCCAAGCAGTACTGGCCCGAGAAGGTGGAGGTCGTGGCCGAGCTGCCGCGCACGCCCAGCGGCAAGATCCAGAAGTTCGTGCTGCGCGAGAAGGCCAAGGTCTTCGCGAACACATGAGCCCGGCGCGCCGCCTGGAGGGCCGTGTCTGCGTCGTCACCGGCGCGGCGCGCGGCATCGGCTGGAGCATCGCGCGCCGGCTGGCCGAAGAAGGCGGCCGCGTCGCCGCCTGGGACGTGAGCGAGCGCCGCCTGGGCCCGGCGGTGGACGAATTGCGCGCGCTGGGGCTGGACGTGCAGGGCTTCGCCTGCGACGTGGCCTCGCGCAGCGCGGTCGCGCAGGCGATGGGCGCCGTGCAGTCGCATTTCGGCGCGCCGGTGCGGGTGCTGGTGAACAACGCCGTGTGGGCGAAGTTCCAGCCCTTGGCGCAGATCGACGACGAGATCGCCGACCGCACGTTCGCCGTCGGCCTGAAGGCGATGATGTGGACGCTGCAGGCCGTGCTGCCGCAGATGCGCGAAGCCGGCGGCGGCAGCGTGGTCAACATCAGCTCGGTGGGCGCGCTGCAGGCGCAGCCCGATTCGATGGTCTACGCGGCGATGAAGGGCGGCGTGATCGCCTTCACCCGCGCCGCGGCGGTGGAACTGAGCCCGGAGCGCGTGCGCGTCAACGTCGTGCTGCCCGGCATGGTGGGCACGCCGGCTTCGAAGGTGCAGTTCGACGCCGCCACGCTGGCCGCACGCGAAGGCGCGATGCCGCTGGGCCGCTTCGGCGCGCCGGAAGACATCGCCGGCGCGGTGGCCTTCCTGGCCAGCGACGACGCCGCCTACGTGCAGGGGGCCGAACTCGTCGTCGACGGCGGCTGGACCGTGGGCCGGTCATGACCGTGGAGACCTGGAACATGAAGCGACTCGAAGGCCGGCGCTGCATCGTCACCGGCGGCGGCAGCGGCATCGGCCGCGCCAGCGCCGAGCGGCTGGCGGCCGAAGGTGGCAGCGTGCTGGTCACCGGCCGCAGCGCCGAGAACATCGAGGAGGTGGCGCAGGCCATCCGCGCCGCCGGCGGCCGCGCGCTCGCGATGCAGGCCGACGCCACCGACGAAGCCCAGGTGCAGGCGATGGTGGCGCGCTGCATTGCTGAATTCGGCGGCCTGGAGGTCTTCTTCGCCAACGCCGGCCACCCGGGCACCAACACGCCGCTGCTGGAGCAGACGGTGGACGAGTGGAACGAGGTCTGGCGCGTCAACACGATCAGCGCCTTCCTGGCCGTCAAGCACGCCGGCGCGCACATGGTGGCGCAGGGGCGGGGCTCGATCATCCTCACCAGTTCGGCCGGCTCGCTGCGCGCCAACGCCGGCACGGTGCACTACAGCGCCAGCAAGGCGGCGGTGAACAGCCTGGCGCAGACGGCGGCCAACGTCTTCACCGGCAAGGGCGTGCGCGTGAACGCGGTGCTGCCCGGGCTGGTGGAAACCAAGATGACGCAGCCGGTGTTCGACTACGCGCGGGCCAAAGGCAAGGCCGACCGCGTCGGCCACATGGTGCCGCTGCAGCGCGCCGGGCAGCCGCACGAGATCGCCGCCATGGTGGCCTTCCTGGCCAGCGACGACGGCAGCTTCGTCACCGGCCAGTGCTACGCGGTGGACGGCGGCGTGAGCAGCACCCACCCGCACGGCCGCATTCCCGTGTGACCGCTGCGGCCCGCGAATCGCGCGCGGTGGCGGCGGCGCTGCTGCTGGTGCTGATGTGGGGCGCCAACTTCTCGGCGCAGAAGTTCGTCTTCACGCTGCTCGGGCCGCCGGGCTTCCTGGTCGCGCGTTCGGTGCTCATCGCCGCCGCGGCCGCGCTGCTGCTGACCTGGCGCCACGGCATGGCGTGGCCGCGCATCGAACGCGCCGACTGGCCCCTGGTGGCACGCGCCACGCTGGCCGGGCCGGTGGGTCAGCTGGTCGTCGTGACCTGGGGCATCCACTGGTCGACCGCGTTCTCCAGCGCGGTGATCCTGGCCGTGGGCCCGGTGTTCACGCTGCTGCTGCTGCGCGCGATGCGCGGCGAAGCGATCGGTCGCGCACGCTGGCTGGGGGTGGCGGTGGCGATGGCCGGCGTGTGGATCTTCCTCGGCGGCAAGTTTGCGCAGGGCGGCTGGGCCGCCGGCCGCGGCGACTTGATGCTGCTGGCCAGCGCGGTGCTGTTCTCGCTCTACACGATCTGGATCACGCCGCTGGTGCCGCGCCTGGGCGGCGTGGAGACCACCTGCTGGATCAGCCTGCTGGGCAGCCCGCTCGTGCTGCTGATGTGCCTGCCGGTGCTCGCGCATTCGCCGTTCGAAGGCCTGGCCTGGGGCGCCTGGGCGGCGCTGCTGTATTCGGTGCTGGTCTCGGCCTTCCTGGGCTGGATGATCTGGACCTGGGTCAACGCCGTGCTGGGCGTCGGCCGCTGCGCGCCGCTGATGTACCTGGTGCCGCCGGTGGCCGGCGTGGTGGCCTGGCTCACCATGGGCGAGTCGTTCGGCGCGCGCAAGCTGCTGGGCGCGGCGGTCATCCTGGCCGGGGTGGCGTGGACGCAGCGCGCGGCGCGCGCCGCTGGCCGCGGCGTCACGGCAACCATGCCGGGCAGGCAGGGCTTGCGCGATTGACGCCTATCGTACGCAAGTGTACGGTCTGAGGCCGACCGCCTTTCGATGGAGAACTGCATGGACTTCAGCCTGCCCGCCGAGATCACCGCCAAGCTGGCCGAACTCGACGCCTTCATCGAAGCCGAGATCAAGCCGCTCGAACGCGAGCACCCGCAGTTCTTCGACCACCGGCGCGAGAACGCGCGCACCGACTGGGACGACGACGGCCGCCCGCGCCAGGAGTGGCGCGCGCTGATCGAGGAGATGGAGCGCCGCGCCGACCAGGCCGGCCACCTGCGCCTGGGCCTGCCGAAGAGCGTGCCGGGCGGCGGCGGCGCCAGCAACCTGATGATCGCCGCCATCCGCGAGCACCTGGCGGCCAAGGGCCTGGGGCTGCACAACGACCTGCAGGACGAGTCTTCGGTCGTCGGCAACTTCCCCATCGTGCCGGTGATCGCCGACTATGGCACGCCGGAACAGAAGCGGTACATCGAGGGCATCATCACCGGCAAGATGCACCTGAGCTTCGGGCTTACCGAGCCCGGCCACGGCAGCGACGCCACCTGGCTGGAAACCACCGGCGTGCCCGCGCCCGACGGCAGCGGCGACTGGATCTTGAACGGCATGAAGCGCTGGAACAGCCAGGTCTCGCGCGCGCACGGCAACCTGATCTTCGCGCGCACCAGCGGCAAACCGGGCGAAGCGAAGGGCATCACCGCCTTCATCGTGCCCACCGCGTCGCCGGGGCACAAGGTCCTCTACAACCACTGGACCTTCAACATGCCGACCGACCACGCCGAGACCGAACTGAAGAACGTGCGCGTGCCGGCGAGCGCCATCCTGCACAAGGAAGGCGAAGGCCTGGTCTGCGCGCAGCGCTTCGTGCACGAGAACCGCATCCGGCAGGCGGCGGCCAGCGCGGGCGCGGCGCGCTACTGCATCGAGCAGGCGGTGAAGTACGCCAAGGGCCGCGTGGCCTTCGGCGAACCGCTGGCGAAGAAGCAGGCCATCCAGTGGCCGCTGGTGGAGCTCTACGCCGAGAGCGAGATGCTGCGCAACTTCATCTTCAAAACCGCCTGGCAGATGGACCGCCAGAACCCGCTGGAGATCAGCGACATGGTCAGCATCTGCAACTTCCGCGCGAACCGGCTGGTCTGCGAAGCGGCCGACTGGGCGATGCAGGTGCACGGCGGCGTGGGCTACAGCCGCCACATGCCCTTCGAGCACATCTACCGCCACCACCGCCGCTACCGCATCACCGAAGGCAGCGAAGAGGTGCAGAAGCGGCGCGTGGCGCAATACCTGTTCGGCTTCTCGGGCAAGAAGGCGACGCAGGCGTGAGCGAAGGCGGGCGCGCGGTCGACTTCGACGTCGCCGCGCTCGAAGACTGGCTGCGCGGCTGGCTGGGGCCCGACGCCGCGCCGCTGTCGGTGCGGCGCACCGAAGGCGGCATGTCCAACCCCACCTACTTCGTCTCGCGCGGCGGCTGGCGCGCGGTGCTGCGCAAGCAGCCGCCCGGCGTGGTGCTGCCTTCGGCGCACGCGGTCGACCGCGAATTCCGCGTCCTGCAGGCGCTGCATGGCAGCGCGGTGCCGGTGCCGCGCCCGCTGCGCTTCTGCGCCGAACGCGAGGTGGTGGGCACGCCCTTCTACCTGATGGAAGAGGTGCAGGGCCGCGTGATCACCGAGTTCGCCGCGCCCGGGCTCGACCGCGCCGAGCGGGCGGCGTTGTACGAGGCCATGGTCGCCACCATGGCCGCACTGCACCGGCTGGACTACGCCGCGCTCGGGCTGGCCGACTACGGCCGCCCGGGCAACTACTTCGCGCGCCAGTTGAAGCGCTGGTCGGAACAGTGGGCGCAATTCCGCCGCGGCGACGACGACAACCCGGCGCTGGACTTCCTGGTCGGCTGGCTCGCCGAACGCGTGCCCGACAGCACGCAACTCGCGCTGTGCCACGGCGACCTGCGCATCGGCAACCTGATGTTCCACCCCACCGAGCCGCGCGTGGTGGCGGTGCTGGACTGGGAACTCTCCACGCTGGGCCACCCGCTGGTCGACGTGGGTTTCAACGTGCAGGCCTGGCGCATGGCGCCCGACGAGAACGGCGGCCTGCTCGGCCTGCCGCTGGCCGAACTGGGCATTCCTTCGGAAGACGACTACCTGGAGCGCTACTACGCGCTGGCCGGCAGCACGGAGCGCATGAGCACCTTCCACAAGCTGTTCGCGATGTTCCGCGCCGCCGTCGGCAGCACCGGCGTGGCGATGCGCGGCGAAGGCGGCAACGCCTTCCTGCCCGACGCCGCGCGCGTGGGGCGCAAGCTGGCGCTGGCCTATGCCGAACGCGGGCGCCACCTGATCGAGAGATCCTCTTCATGACGATGAGCCTGGACGAGGCGATCCGCACCCGCCGTTCGGTGCGCGGCTTCCTGCCGCAGGCGGTGCCCGAAGCTACGCTGCGCGAGGTGTTCGAACTGGCGCAATGGGCACCCTCGAACTGCAACGTGCAGCCCTGGATGCCCCACGTGGTGAGCGGGGCTTCGCTCGAAGCGCTGCGCGAGGCGCTGGTCGCCGCCGGCGTCGAAGACCGTCCGATCGAACCCGACTGGCCGGCCGACGGCGTGTACCCCGGCGTCTACCGCGAACGCCAGGTCGAGGCGGCACGTGCGCTCTACGGCGCCATGGGCGTGGAACGCCACGACCGCGAGGGCCGGCGCGCCGCCTACGTTCGCAACCACGCGTTCTTCGGCGCGCCGCACGTGGTCTTCATCTTCATGCACCGGCCCTTCGACACGCGCGAGGCCACCGACCTGGGCATGTACGCGCAGACGCTGATGCTGGCGCTGACCTCGCGCGGCATCGCCTCCTGCGCGCAGGGCGCGCTGGGCCTGTACCCGCCCATCGTGCGTCGCCACCTGGGGCTGCCGGAGGAACAGCGGCTGCTGTTCGGCATCTCGTTCGGCTACGAAGACCCGGCCGACCCCGCCAATGCCGCCCGCACCGGCCGCGTGCCGCTGCACGAGGCGGTGCAGTTCCATCGCTGAAAGGAACCCCCCATGAGCGGACCCCTGGCCGGCGTGCGCCTGGTCGAACTCACCGCCATCGGCCCGGTGCCCTTTGCCGGCGCGCTGCTGGCCGACCTGGGCGCGGACGTCGTGCGCATCGACCGGCCGCCGCGGGCGGGTGCCGAACCCGAGAAGCCGCCGCGCTTCGATTTCTACAACCGCAACAAGCGTTCGCTCGCGCTCGACCTCAAGCAGCCGGCGGCGCGCGAGACGCTGCTCGCGATGGTGGAAAGGGCCGACGCGCTGATCGAAGGCTGGCGCCCCGGCGTCGCCGAGCGCCTGGGCCTGGGCCCGGCCGAGTGCCTGGCCCGCAACCCGAAGCTGGTCTACGGCCGCATGACCGGCTGGGGCCAGGAAGGGCCGCTGGCGCAGGAGGCCGGGCACGACATCAACTACCTCGCGCTCACCGGCGCGCTGCACTGCATCGGCGGCCCGGGCCGCCCGCCGGCGCCGCCGCTGAACCTGGTGGCCGACCTGGGCGGCGGCGCCATGTACCTGGCCGTGGGCGTGCTGGCCGCGCTGCTGGAAGCGAAGACTTCCGGCCGCGGCCAGGTGGTCGACGCCGCGATGGTCGATGGCGTGTCCTGCCTGATGTCGGCCTTCCAGGCCTTCCGCCAGCAGGGCGAGTGGACCGCGAACCGGGGCGAGAACATCGTCGACGGCGGCGCCCCCTTCTTCGGCGCCTACGAGACGAAGGACGGCAAGCAGGTCGCAGTGGGCGCGATCGAGCCGCACTTCTACGCCAACCTGCTGGCGGTGATGGGGCTGGACGCCGCCACGTTGCCGGCGCAGAACGACCGCGCCGCCTGGCCGGCCCAACGCGAACGCTTCGCCGCCGTCTTCCGCACCCGCACGCGCGCCGAGTGGGAAGCCGCGATGGCCGGCCGCGAGTGCTGCTTCGCGCCCGTGCTGGACATCGACGAGGCCTGGGACCACCCGCACATGCGCGCGCGCGGCACGCACACGCGCTTCGACGGCCTCTGGCACCCGACGCCGGCGCCGCGTTTCTCGCGCACGCCGGGCGCGCTGCGGCGGCCGGCGCCGGCAGCGGGCGCCCAGTCCGAGGAAATCCTCGGCGACTGGGGGATCCCGAAAGGTACACTAGCGTAAGACTTCGGCCGAAAGCACATCCGCATGGTTCTGACCGACGACCAACGTGCGCTGCAGGAAACGGCGCGCCGCTTCGCGCGCGAGCGCCTGCTGCCCGACTACCAGAAGCGCGACCGCCACGGCGTGCTGGAGCGCGGGCTGGTGGCCGAGATGGGCCGTCTGGGCCTGCTGGGCATGGACCTGCCCGAGGCGCTGGGCGGCATGGGCGCCGACGCGGTGACCACCGGGCTCATCGCCGAGGCGCTGGCCTACGGCGACTTCAACATCAGCGCGGTGCCGGTGGGCATCTCGCTCAACGGCGCCATCCTCGTGCGCCACGCCAGCGAGGCGGTGAAGGCCGAATGGGTGCCGCGCATGTGCCGCGGCGAGGCGGTGGTCGCGATCTGCCTGACCGAACCGCGCGGCGGCTCCGACGCAAGCAACCTGCAGCTGCGCGCTCGCCGCGACGGCGACCACTACGTCATCAACGGCGAGAAGACCTCCATCACCTTCGCCGACCGCGCCGACGCGTATCTCGTCTTCGCCCGCACCGGCGCGCCGGAAGAGGGTGCGAAGGGCGTGAGCGCCTTCTTCATTCCCTACGAAGGCACCAAGGGCATCAGCCGCACGAAGTTCGACGACGTCGGTAGCGCCGTCATCGGCCGCGGCTCGGTCTTCTTCGACGACGTGCGCGTGCCCGCGAGCCACCGCCTGGGCGACGAGGGCAAGGGCTTCACGCAGGTGATGCAGGGCTTCGACTACAGCCGCGCGCTCATCGGCCTGCAATGCGTGGGCGCGGCGCAGGCCAGCCTCGACGAAGCCTGGGCTTACGCGAAGGAACGCGAAGCCTTCGGCAAGCCCATCGGCCAGTACCAGGGCGTGAGCTTTCCGCTCGCCGAAGGCGAATCCCAGATCGCCGCCGTGCGCCAGCTCTGCTACCACGCGCTGGCGCTGCGCGACGCCGGCCAGCCGCACACGGCCGAGGCCGCCATGTGCAAGTGGATGGGGCCGCGCAACGCCTTCGACGTGATCCACCAGTGCCTGCTCACCTTCGGCCACTACGGCTGGAGCAAGGACCTGCCGCACCAGCAGCGCCTGCGCGACGTGATGGGGCTGGAGATCGGCGACGGCACGGCGCAGATCATGAAGCTCATCATCGCGCGCGAGCGCATCGGCCGCGTCGCCGTTCAATACTGAACCTGCCATGCCCTACCAGTCGATCTACAAGCCGGGTCTCTTCGCAGGCCAGACCGTCATCGTCACCGGCGGCGGCAGCGGCATCGGCCGCTGCACCGCGCACGAACTGGCCTCGCTGGGCGCGCACGTGGCGCTGGTCGGCCGCACGCCGGAAAAGCTTGAAGCGGTGCGCGCCGAGATCGAAGCCGACGGCGGCAGCGCCAGCGCCCACCCCTGCGACATCCGCGACGAAACGCAGGTCGCGGCCACGGTGGATGCGGTGCTCGCGTTGCGCGGCCGGATTCACGGCCTGGTGAACAACGCCGGCGGCCAGTTCCGCGCGCCGATGGAGACCATCTCCACCAAGGGCTTCGAAGCGGTGGTGCGCAACAACCTGACCGGCACCTTCATCTTCATGCGCGAGGCCTACAACCGCTGCATGAAGGACCATGGCGGGTCCATCGTCAACATCATTGCCGACATCTGGCACGGGTGGCCGGACTTCGCCCACTCGGGCGCCAGCCGCGGCGGCACGCTGGTGATGAGTGAGACTGCTGCCTGCGAATGGGCCACCGCCGGCGTGCGCGTGAACTGCGTGGCGCCGGGCGGCATCGCCTCCAGCGGCTTCGACCGTTACCCGCCCGAAGCCAAGGCCAAGATCCTGGAGTTCCCGCCCACGGTGCCGCTGCAGCGCTTCGGCACCGAATCAGAGGTGGCTTCGGCCATCGTCTACCTGCTCAGCCCGGCGGCGGCCTACATCACGGGGTCCTGCGTGCGGGTGGACGGCGGGACGCCGAACAACCGCAGCAGCTACTGGAAGATCGCCGGCACCAGCCGCAGCGAGCCCTTCAACGGCTTCCACCGCTCGGTCACTCCCGAGCTGCTTCGCAAGGGCTCATGAGGCTGATCCTGGTGCGCCACGGGCGGCCCGACGAAGGCCATGCCACCCGGCCGCACGACCCGCCGCTCAACGCCGAAGGCCGCATGCAGGCGCGCGCGGTGGCTCGGCTGCTGGCGGGCGAGGGCATCACGCGCGTCGTCGCCAGCCCGCTGCTGCGCGCCCACGAGACTGCGCTGCCGCTGGCCGAACGGCTGGGCCTGCCGGTGGACACCGTGGACGGCTGGGCCGAGGCCGACCGCGACACCCGGGTCTACCGCAGCACCGAGACCCTGCGCGCCGAAGGCCCGGAAGCCTGGCAGCGCTTCCTCGCCGACCCGGTGCGCTACGTGGGCGGCGACCCCGAGCGTTTTCGCGCCGACGTGCTGGGCGCGCTCGAACACGTGATGGCCAGCAGCGCGCCGACGGCCCGGGTCGCGGTCTTCACCCACGGCCTGCCGATCAACCTGGTGCTCTCTCACGTGCTGGGCCTCGAAGGCATCGTCCACTTCCAGCCCGGCTACGGCTCGGTGACCCGCCTGCGCACGCGCGGCGCGGCGATCGGGGTGTTGAGCGTCAACGAGAGCGGGCACCACGCGTGGCCGGTCGAAGCATGAATCCCATCGGCGACGACGCCAGCGTGGCCCGGCGCGTGGCCGACTACCTGGCGCAGCAGGTCGGCCACCCGGTCGGCGTGAGCAGGTTGCGCCGCTTCCCGGTCGGCTTCTCGTGGCTGACCTACGGCCTCGTCGCGCAAGGGCTAGAAGGGGAGGGTAGCGAACGCGAGCTGATCCTGCGCATCGGCTCCGAAGCCGGCCTGTTCGCCCCCTACAGCGCGTTGCCCCAGGTGCTGTCGATGCGCTCGCTCGAAGGCAGCGCGGTGCCGGTGCCGAAGGCCTACTGGCACAGCGACGACCCCGCCGTGCTCGGCGCGCCCTTCATGTTCTGCGAGAAGGTGGCCGGCAGCGCCGTCGTGCCCTGGGTCTCGCCCAGCGAGCCGCCGCTGGAGGAAGGCTACCGGCGCCGCCTGGGCACCGAGTTCATCGACGCGCTCGCCGCGCTGCACCGGCTGGACTGGGCTGCGCAGCCCATCGCCGCGCTGGCGCACGGCATCACGCGCGAGAACGCGGCACGGCTGAACGTCGAGCACTGGGAAACGCAGATCGAGCGCTGGGCGATGCGCCCGTACCCGCTGGCGGCCGAGGGCGTGCGCTGGCTGAAGGCCCATGCCCCGGTGGCCGAGCGGGTGGCGGTGGTGCACGGCGACTACCGCACCGGCAACTTCCTGGAGCAGGGCGGGCACATCACCGCCATCCTGGACTGGGAACTGGTGCACCTGGGCGACCCGCACGAGGACCTGGCCTGGGTCAGCCTGCCCATGTACATGGGCGGCAGCCCCTACCTGGGCCGGCTGTGCGAACCCGACTGGTTCTTCGAACGCTACGCGCAGCAGGCCGGGCTGGCGGTCTCGAAGGCGGCGCTGCACTACTACCAGGTGTTCAGCTTCCTCAAGCTGGCGGCCACCCACATGGCGGCGGCGCGCTGCTTCGAGGACGGTCGCTCCAACGACATGCGCATGCCGGCGATGGGCAGCCAGGTGGCGACCTGCCTGCGCCAGATGGACAAGGCCATCCAGAAGGGACCGCCATGAACAACAGCTTCGCGCGCCTGGTGGACGGCATGTGCGCCACCCTGCGCACCGAGGTGCTGCCGCGGATGGACGACGAATACGCGCGCAGCCAGGTCTGGGGCGTGATCAACGCGCTCAACACCTTCAAGGTCCGCGCCGACTGGTCGGCCGACCTCCTGCTGGAGCAGTTGCAGGCACAGCATCGGGCGCTGGCGGAAGCGGCTGGGTTGCTGGCCGCGGTGCCCGGCGCGCCGCCCGTGGCGCTGCCGCCGGTGCCGGTGGCCACGCCGGTGGCGGACCTGCTGGCGCTGCGCGATCAAGGCAACCGTGACATCGGCGCATTGATGGACTGGCGCGCCGCCCAGCCCGGCGCGCTGGCGCCCGAGTCCGGCGCCGCGCTCGACGCCGCACTGCGCGCCGCCCTGCGGGCGGAGGTCGACCTGGAACTGCGCCATTCGCCGCGGCCGCTGTTCGCCCAGATGTCCGGCGCCGCCGAGGCCTGAAAGCCGCCTCGGGGCTTCCCCCCGGTTGACAGGCGGCCGCCATCCGCTAGATTGCGACCCATACGGTACGCTAGCGTATTAATCGCTGGCGTCCGGATTCCCCCGAAGGAGACAAGCCGCCATGACCCGCATCACCCGCCGCCTGGCCCTTTCCGCCGCCGGCGCCCTGGCCCTGGCCGGCGCTCCGGCCGTCTGGGCCCAGGGGCAACCCATCAAGATCGGCCTGCTGCTCATCGACAGCGGGCCGTTCGCCACCCATGCCGCCCTGATGGAGTCGGGCGCCAAGACGGCGGTCGACCTGCTCAACGGCGAGGGCGGCGCGCTCGGCCGCAAGTTCGAGCTGGTGATCCAGAACCACTCGGGCACGCCGGCGGCGGCGGTGGCGGCGGCGACCAAGCTGGCCCAGCAGAGTGGCGTCTCGCTGATCATCGGCCAGACCCTGAGCTCGCACTCGCTCGCGCTGGTGCCCAAGCTGGACTCGCTCAACGTCCTGCAGATCGACCACTATGCGCAGAGCAACGACCTGATGACCAAGTCGTGCGCGCCCAACTACTTCCGCGTCAACACGCCCGACGCGGTGTCCACGCGCATGATGGAAGACTTCGTCAAGGCCAGCGGCCTGAAGACCTGGAACCTGATCTCGATGGACTACGCCTCGGGCCAGAGCTTCAGCAAGGCCTTCGGCGAACTGGTGACCAAGACCGGCGGCAGCGTGCAGCAGAACCTGTTCTCGCCCCAGGGCACGAACGACTTCGGCAGCTTCATCTCGCAGCTCTCGAAGCCGGCCGACGCGCTGGTGGTGACGCTCTTCATGAGCGACGGCCAGTCCTTCGCCAAGCAGAGCAAGCAGTTCGGCCTGTTCGACAAGTACAAGATGGTGCTGGGCAACGGCTTCGCCACCGACTTCCAGCTCGATTCGCACGGCGACAACGTGCTGGGCGTCTACAACACGCTGAGCTGGACGCCCGAGCTGCCCGGCGCGCGCAACGAGTGGTACGTGAAGGAGTTCGTCGTCCGCAACAAGCGCCGCCCCTTCTACACCGACGCCGACATGATGGCCGCGCTGGAGGTCTACCGCGCCGGCATCGTCAAGGCGAAGTCGACCGACACGGCCGCCGTGCGGAAGGCGCTCGAAGGCCTGAAGATCGACATGATCTTCGGCAAGGGCATCGAGATGCGCGCCGCCGACCATCAGCTGATCCGCCAGCACGGCATGGCGCAGGTGGTGAAGGGCGCCGGCGGCAAGAACAGCTTCCAGATGAAGGTGCTCAAATCGGGCCCGGAGATCTACCCGCCGCCCAGCCCCGAATGCAAGGTGAGCTGACGGCCTTCGCGTGGACTTCGCGCAGCTCTTCAGCGTTGCCCAGTTCGCGAACGCGCTGGCGCTGGCCAGCCTGCTGACCATCCTGGCCAGCGGGCTGGCGCTGATCTTCGGCCTGCGCGACGTGATGAACTTCGCCCACGGCGCGCTCTACATGCTGGGCGCCTACCTGGGCTTTTCTGTCGAGAAGGTGCTGGGCTTCTGGGCCGCGCTGGTGGTGGTGCCGCTGGCGCTGGCGGTGGCCGGCGCGGTGTTCGAACTCGCCGTGCTGCGTCCGCTGCAGCGACGCAGCCACATGGACGTGGCGCTGGTCACCTTCGGCATCGGGCTCATCATCGGGCCGGCGGTGCACAAGATCTGGGGCACGGTGCCGCTGCCGGTGGAGCCGCCGCCGGTGCTGGCGGGATCGGTCTCGCTGCTGGGCACCATGTACCCGGTCTACCGCCTGTTCCTCATCGGCGTCGGCTTCGGCACCTGCCTGGCGCTCGCGGCCTGGCTCAAGTTCACCACCAGCGGCATGCACACGCGCGCCGTCAGCCAGCAGCCGCACGTGGCGCGCATGATGGGCGTCAACACCGACCGCCTGGCGCTGCTGGTGGTGTGCCTGGGCACCGCGTTTGCCGGCCTGGCCGGCGTGCTGGCCGGGCCCTACCTCTCGGTGGACCCGGGCATGGGCGCGTCCATCCTCATCAGCTGCCTCATCGTGGTGGTGGTGGGCGGGCTGGGCAGCATCGGCGGCGCCATCGCGGCGGCGCTGGTCTACGGCTTCATCCAGGTGATCGGTACCGTGCTGTTCCCGTCGATCGCGGTGCTTGCACCCTACGTGCTGCTGTTCGTGGTGCTGCTCTGGCGGCCGCAGGGCTTCGGCCGCGGTCGGGTGGCCTGATGCGCGGCGCGCTGGCCTTTGCCGCCGTCATGGTGGCCGGCCTCTTCGTGCCCGCCGCGCTGCCCGGCGGCTACTACCTCGGCCTGCTCATCCAGGGCATGGTGCTGGGCGTGGCCGCCGTGGGCATCGGCTTCCTGATGCACCAGTGCGGCCTGGTGATGTTCGGCGTGGCGGCCTTCATCGGCC
This sequence comes from uncultured Rubrivivax sp., assembly GCA_964454485.1. Lineage (GTDB taxonomy): Bacteria > Pseudomonadota > Gammaproteobacteria > Burkholderiales > Burkholderiaceae_C > Rubrivivax. The sequence continues at coordinate 22,718 of CAYVXO010000009.1, read as the reverse complement.
TGCCCGGCTACCTGCTGGGCATCGCCAGTGCCGCGGGCCTGAATGTCCACGCCGCGGTGCTGCTGGCGCTGGCCGGCAGCGCGGCGGTGGCGGCGCTGGTGGGTGCGCTGGTGGTGCGCGCGCGGCCGCTGCCTTTCGCGATGCTCACGCTGGCCTTTGCGCAGATGCTGAAGTCAGCTTCGCAACTCCGCGCGCTGCGCGACCTCACGGGCGGCGAGGACGGCCTCACGATGAGCTTCAACGGCAGCTTCCTCGGCCTTTCGCAGTCGCAGCTGGCCAAGGCGAGCGCATTCTGGCCGCTGGCCTGGCTCTCGCTCTGCGGCGTGCTGCTGCTGCTCTGGGCGGTGGGCCGCTCGCGCTTCGGCCAGGTGCTGCGCGCCACGCAGGCCAACGAGGAGCGCATGCGCTTTTCCGGCTTCGACACCTACCGGCCGCGCCTGGCCGCTTTCGTGCTGGCCAGCACGGTGGTCAGCCTGGCCGGTGTGCTGATGGCGCTGAACGCGGCCTTCGTCAGCCCCGAGGCGCTGGACTTCGCCACCGGCGGCCATGCGCTGGTGGCGATGCTGGTGGGCGGCGCCGGCACCGTGGGCGGGCCGCTGCTGGGCGCGCTGCTCTACACCTGGGGTCAGGACGCCTTCGGCGCCACCGGCTACCTGGAACTGCTCACCGGCATCGCCGTGGTGGTGATGATCGCCGCCTTCCCGAAGGGCGCGATGGGCTTCGTGCTGCAGGTCTGGCGCCGAATGCGCCCCGGAGCCTGAGATGCTCAAGGTCGAGGACCTCACCGTCGCCTACGGCAGCGTGGTCGCGCTCGAGGGCGTACACCTGGAAGTGGCGGCGCGCGGCGTGCTGCACGGCATCATCGGCCCCAACGGCGCCGGCAAGTCCACGCTGATGGACGCCATCACCGGCCGCCGCAAGCCGACGCGCGGGCGCGTCTTCGTCGACGGCCAGGACATCACCCAGCGCAGCGTGCGCTGGCGGCGCCAGGCCGGCATGTCGCGCAGCTTCCAGCGCACCAGCATCTTCCCCGGCCTCACGGTGCGCGAACAGCTGCAGCTGGTGGCTTCGCAGCTGGGCGAACCGGACCTCGACGAGATCGTCGACGCCTTCGAGCTGCGCGCCGCGCTCGACGAACCGGCCGACACCATCGCCTACGGCGACCAGCGGCGGGTGGACATCGCGCTGGCGATGATCGGCAAGCCCAGCCTGATGCTGTTGGACGAGCCCGCGGCCGGCCTGTCCACCACCGAGACGGTGGCCCTGTTCGAGCACCTGGTGACGCTGGTGAAGCACCGCGGCGTCACCGCGCTGGTGGTGGAGCACGACGTGGACGCCGTGTTCCGCTTCTGCGACGCCGTCACCGCGCTCGACCTGGGCCGCGTGCTGACGACCGGCACGCCGCAGGCGGTGCGCGCCGATTCGCGCGTGATCACCGCCTACCTGGGCACCGCCGCATGAGCTTCATCCGCATCCAGGGGCTGGTGGCGGGCTACGGCAAGTCCATCGTGCTGCGCGGCGTCGACCTGGAGGTCGGTGAAGGCGAGTCGGTCGCCGTGGTCGGCAAGAACGGCGCCGGCAAGTCCACGCTGCTCAACTCCTTCTTCGGCGGCACCAGCATCAAGGGCGGCCGCATCGAGGTGGGCGGCGTCGCGATCGAGAAGCTGCCTGCCTACGCCGCGCCCAAGCACGGCGTGAGCCTCTCGCCGCAGGGCCGCATGATCCTGCCCCACCTCACGGTGCAGGAGAACCTGCTGCTCGGCGCCGCCAGCGGCCGGCCCGGCATGTGGACGCTCCAGCGCGTGTTCGAGCTCTTCCCCATCCTGAAGGAGCGGCGCGACAAGCTGGGCACGGCGCTTTCCGGCGGCCAGCAGCAGATGCTGGCGGTGGGCCGCGCGCTGCTGGGCAACCCGCGGGTGATCCTGCTCGACGAACCGACCGAGGGGCTCTCGCCGATCCTCGTCGACGACCTCGTGACCACCTTCAACAAGATCCGCGACACCGGCACCGGCGTGCTGGTGGTGGAACAGCACCTGAACCTGGTGCGCCGCACGACGCAGCGCTTCGTCGTCATGGCCAAGGGCGAGATCATCGACCGCGGGCGCACCGAGGACATCGACAGCCCGCAGCACCAGGCGGCGCTGGCGTTCTAGTCGGGATCAGACCGGCGCGTAGATCGCCGCCACCTTGCTGGAATTGAAGATCCAGGTCTCGACGAACTCCGACCACTGCAGCTTCGCGCCCAGTTCGTTCATGGCGCCGGCGAGCACGAACCAGTTCAGCACTTCCTGCTGGCCGCTGTCTTCCACCTGCGCCAGCGGGTAGTGGCGCCAGAATGCGTGGTCGCCGCGCACCAGCGCTTCGTAGAGCGCGCGGTCGGCCGCCACGTCGGGCTGGACGCGGAAGGTCTTGTCGACCAGGAAGGCGTGCGACCAGCTGGAAGACGCCAGCACCGCCACCCGCCACGGGCTGGCGCGCAGCGCGCGCGCGCAGGCGGCGCCCACGTCGAAGCAACGCCGGGGCGAAGGCGAAGGCGGGTCGGCCGGCCGGCCGCGGTCGGCCCAGCGGCTGATGAATCCCTTGTAGCTGATGACCGCGCGGCCGTAGCAGTTGATCGGCATGCACACCACCGGCCAGTCGAAGCCTTCGCGGTCGTAGTCCAGGTAGAGCAGGGCGTTCAGGAAGGCGTGCGGCAGCCCCGGGTGGTGCAGCGGCTCGTAGGCGTAGGCGACGTCGATGTCGTTTTCGAGCAGGGCGCCGGCCAGGTACTTCGCCCCTTCGCGGTGGCCGCGCACGAGGCGCTTGGTGTCGCCACGCTCGCCCCACACGTTGGGCCGGCCGCCGCCCCATTCGTCTTTCGTGCTGGCGTCGAACAGCGCCGAAGCGCTGGCCTGCGCCCAAGGGCGGATCTCGCGGTCTTCGTAGGCGAGCACGGAGAACGCGGGGACGATGCTCTCCTTGAAGTTCTCGTACTGGTCGTCGCCCCAGATGAGGATGAAGTCGGGGTTGAACTCCGCCAGCGCGTTGCGCACGCGCTTCAAGCCGGAACGCATCTGCGCGCGGTGGCGCGCGGCGGCGGCCGTGGGGTCGGCCCACTCGGCCTGCATCGGCGCCGGCCAGTTGGCGGGGTCCTTGGCGGCGGCCGGGATGTCGGGGTCGGCGAGCCGGCCGCGCAGGATGTTGGCCATGTCCTTGTCCAGGCCTGACAAGGGCGGGTAATGCGAGACACCGAGTCCGAGCACCTGGGCCATGCGCCAACCTCCGTGCGGGCGATCTTAAGCGCGCGACGCCGGCCACGACCTGCCCCCGGTGCACAGGTGGTGGGCGGTTGCGGCAGCGCTGCGGCACGCGCATCATGCGTGGCCATGTTCTCCTGGAGCCGGATGCGAAGGCGGGCCTTTCAACTGCTCGCGACCGCCCTGGTCGCCGGCTGCGTCGGCGGCGCGCAGGCGCCGGCCTCGAAGCGCGTGGCCCTGGTCATCGGCAACAGCGCCTACGAGAACGCCCCGGCGCTGGTGAACCCCGCCAACGACGCGGCCGACATGTGCGCCGCGCTCGGGCGCCTGGGCTTCCGCACGCTGTGCCACACCGACCTGCGCGACCGCGCCGAGTTCGAGGCCCGCGTGGCCGAATACGTGGCGGCGCTCGATGGCGCGAGCGCGGGCGTCGTGTACTACTCGGGCCACGGCGTGCAGGCCGGCAACGCCAACTTCCTGATCCCGACCAAGGTGCAGCTGAAGTCGCTGCAGGACAACCCCACGCGCGTGCTCTACCCGGTGGACGAACTGTTCGACCGCCTGCGCGCCGCGACGCCGCGCTTCCAGATGGTGGTGCTCGACGCCTGCCGCACCGACCTCTTCGGCGCCGCGCCGGGCGGCACCGGGCGCTCGCTGCTGCTGCGCGCGCTGAAGAACAACGCCCAGGCGGGCAACGGGCTGCTGCCGATCAAGGACGCGCCGCCGGCCACCCTGGTGCTCTACGCCACCGCCTCGAAGGACATCGCGTTCGACGGCGAAGGCCGCAACGGCCCGCTCACAAAGCACGTGCTGCAGCACATCGGCACCCGCGGCCAGACGGTGGAGGACTTCATCAAGCGCGTCACCTCCGGGGTCGAGCGCGAGACGCAGACCCTCTACGGCAAGCGGCAGACGCCCTACGTCTATGGCTCGTTCGCGGGCACCTTCTGCTTCGCCGGCTGCCCGGGTACCGGCGGGGCGGGCATCGCGTTCTGAAGCCGCGGGTCAGAAGGTGGCGACCACGCCGAGCGTCAGGCCGTTGGTGTCGTCGTTGCCCGACTGCGAGCCCAGCGCTTCCTTCGAGCTCATCGACTGCATGCGGTAGCCGGCGGTGAAGGTCCACTGGCGCAGGAAGCCCTGCACCGGCAGGTTGTAGGCCATGCCCAGTTCGGCCAGCCGGTAGTCGGCCTTGAAGCTGATGACGTCGCCGCCGGGCGACTTCAGGCGGCCGATGCCCAGCGCGCTGTAGATCGACCACGGCCCGCCCAGCGGCGCGCTGCCGCTGAAGCCGACGATCGGCCCGGCCGGCCGGTACACGTTGCCCAGCACGATCTGCTCGACCTTCTTGTAGCCCACCGTGAGGGTGAGCGCCGGCAGCACGCGGTAGCCGAAGTTGAGGTCGAACTCGCGCCGCTTGCCCGCGCTGCCGCCGTCGACGAACTGGAAGCCCGAGGTGCTGAAGCCGCTGACGGCGCCGACGAAATCGCCCCAGCGCAGGCTCAGCGAAGGCAGCCAGACGGTGCGGTCCTTGGTCTCGTTCTGCGTCAGCACGGTGTTGCCGTCGGCGTTGGTGTCGTAGCCGAAGGTCGACCAGTGCGCGTTCCACAGCCGGAGGCCGGCGGACACCGCGAAGTCGCTCTCCTGCGCCTGCGCCGGCAGCGCGGCGCCCAGTGCACAAACCCAAAGCCAGCCACGCTTCATGGTCGTCCTCCTGGTCCTTCCCGGGCCGGACCATAACGCGCGGAGGCCGCCATGCATACCCATGGCCCTGCCGTGCGCCGTGGTGAAGGGCCCGGCTCAGATCGGCGGGTGCGCCTGCACCGCGGCGTACTTCTCGTAGCCCTTGCCGACGCCGTACTCGATGATGCCGTGGCCGACCTGGTCGCCGTCGTGCACCTCGATCACCTGGTCGGCCAGCGTGCGCAGCTTGCGCCGCGTGGCGGCGTCGGCCAGGTCCCATTGCTCGTGGGCGGTGAAGAGCCGGCCCTTGTCGTCGCCCTGGAACCAGCCGTCCAGGCCGCCGTAGAGGCCGCCTTTCAGGTAGTAGCGCGTCGGCAGCGTGCGCACCTGCACCCGGCGCCGCTCGCCGCTGGCGAAGGTGAGGTCGAAGGTGGCCCCGGCCATGCTCTGGCCCAGCGGGTCGTCGTGCCACTGCACGTCGTGCTGCACGGCCACCAGCTGGTCGCGGCCGGAGGCCTTGCTGCCCATCGGGCGCACGATCTCGCCGCTCAGGTAGATCATGTCGCCGGGCGCGCGCTCCTTGAAGAAGATCACGAGGCCGTGGTCCTGGAACTGCGCCGTCGTCCAGCAGAAGAAGAAGGGCGGGTAGAAGGTGAGCGGTGGGCTCGTCTCGTCGGTGCGCATCTCGGCGCGCACGCCCCAGCTGTGGTCGCGCTGGCCGGGCCAGCCGTCCACCGCGACGCGGCGGCCGTCGAATTCGATCCAGCCCCGGTAGCGCCCCATCTGCTGGGCGCGGTACATGTGCTCGGTGATGCGGCCGTCGCGCCGGCGCAGGTGGCCGGCTTCCTCGTGCGGGTTGAGCGTGGACTCGTATGCCAGCTCGAAGGCCAGGCCGGAGTCGTTGGGCGCCAGCGCCAGCGTGTGCCGCTTCAGCCCTTCGACGACGCGGATCGCAAGCGGCCCCACCGTGGTCGTCAGCGGGTCCGGCCGCAGGCGCCGGCTGGCGCGGAAGTTCCACTGCCGGCCCGGCACCGCCACGCCGGCGAAGACGTCCATCACGTTGCGGTTGGGGTGGTAGCCCAGGCCGATGTCGAAGATCACCTCGCCGCCCGGCGCCGGGTGGCCGGTGTACCAGAGCCGTTCCATCCAGGCCGGGTCGCTGTTGTCGATCTGGTCGAAGGTGGTCGGCAGCTGGTGGCCGATGAGGTCGTCCTGGGGCGTGAGCATGGCGGGCAGGGTTTCCGGGATGCCGGTAGGTCGTACGGTAGCGTACAGTCGGCGGGTCGACAACCGGGCCGAACGACGATGAGCTTCACCCCTTCCATCGATCTGGACATGCAGGGCGCGCTCGCGCTGATGACGTTCTCGCAGCCGGCGCGCGGCAACCCGATCGACGGCGACTTCACGCGCGACTTCAAGGCCGTGGCCGCGGAACTGTGGGACCGCCGCCAGGCCGGCACCCTGCGCGCGGTGCTCATGCGCGCCGCCGGCCCCAACTTCAGCTACGGCGGCGACCTCAAGAGCTTCCACCCGGTGCGCGACCGCCTGGGCCCGCTGGTGCGCGCCTGGACCGCCGACCTGCACGTGGGCCTGCAGCGCTTCTGGTCGTTGCCGGTGCCGGTGGTGTGCGCGGTGCAGGGCTTCGCCATGGGCGGCGGCGTCGGCGTGCTGGCCGGCGCCGACGTGGTGCTGGCGGGCGAGGGCGCGCGTTTCGGCTCCGCCTTCGCGCAGTTGGGCTTCAGCTGCGATTCGGGCTCCAGCGTCACCACCACCGCGCGCATGGGCGTGGCGCGCGCGCGGCGCTTCATGCTGCTGGCCGAGGTGCTCTCGGCTGTCGAGGCGCAGCTGGCCGGCCTGGTCGACCGCATCGTGCCCGACGACCAGCTGGCGGCCGAGTCGCTGGCACTGGCGCAGAAGCTGGCCGCCGGCCCCACGGTCGCCTACGGCGAGATCAAGCGCCTGTTCATGGCCGCCGGCGGCGGCCTGCTCGCCGCGCAACTGGAAGACGAGGCGATGACGCTGGCCCGCGTGGCCGCGACTGCCGATGCGCAGGAAGGCATCGCCGCCACGGTGGAACGGCGCAAGCCTTCGTTCCAGGGCCGTTAGGCGCATGGCCGGGAACCTGCTCGTCGAACGGCACGCCGACGGCTTCGCCACCGTCGTGCTGAACCGGCCGCAAAAGCTCAACACGCTGTCGATCGCGCTCCGGCGCGAGCTGGCGCAGGCGGTGGCCGAACTCGAGGCCGACCCCGCGGTGCGCGTGCTCGTGCTCACCGGCGCCGGCCGCGCCTTCAGCGCCGGGCTGGACCTGGACGAATGGGCCGAGGCACCTGCCGCCGGCGCCTGGCTGCACGACGCGGCGGCGGCGCTGGCACCTTTCGGCGGCCCGGTCATCGGCGCCGTCAACGGCCTGTGCATCACCGGCGGGCTGGAACTGGCGTTGGCGTGCGACCTGCTGCTGGCCGCGGCCGACGCGCGTTTCGCCGACACCCACGTGAAGGTCGGCCTGCTGCCGGGCTGGGGCGGCTCGGTGCGGCTGCAGCAGCGCGTGGGGCCGCTGCGCGCGAAGGAGATGGCGCTCACCGGCCGCTTCGTGAGCGCCGACGAGGCGCTGGCCTGGGGCCTGGTCAACCGCGTCGTCGCGCCCGAACACCTGCGCGCCGAGGCCGAAACGCTGGCGCGCGAGATCGCGGCCCACGACCCCGCCGGCGTCGCCGCCTACAAGCGCCTGCTCGACGAGGAAGCGGGCATGACGATGGCGCAGGCCTTCGCGCACGAACGCGCGGCGGCGCAGGCCGCCAACCAGGGCGTCACGCGCGAGCAGATCGAAAACCGCCTCGCGCGCCTGCGCCGCCAGGGCCGCCAGGATCGATGAGCCTTCGCCCGGTGCCGGCCTGGGACGGCCACGACTTCGCCGCTTTGATGGCGCTGGACCAACACCCCGGCGGCGTCTTCCGCACCCGCCGCGGCGACGCCAACGCGCATGGTCGCGCCTACGGCGGCCAGATCCTCGGCCAGGCGCTGGCCGCCGCCGCGCGCACCGCGCCGCCGGGCCGCACCTGCACAGCGATGCAGTTCATGTTCCTGCAGGGCACCTTGTGGGACGAGGCGATCGACCTGCAGGTGACGCCGCTGCAGGACGGCAAGCGCTTCGCGTCGCGCCACGTGCGCGGCGTGCAGCGCGGCGACCGTTTCGTGCTCGACGCGCAGGTCAGCTTCGCCCTGCCGATCGAGGCACCGGCGCACCAGGCGCCGCCGGTGCTGCCGCTGGAAGACCCCGAAACGCTGCCGCCGGTGGAGGCCTTGCCGCCGGAGTGGGCCGGCTCGATCCGTCGTGCGGTGGGCTACGGCCTCGTCTCGCGCGCGGCCATCGATTTCCGCCTGCCCGCGCCGCCGCCGCACCTGCGGCTGGCGCTGCCGGAGCCGCGCATGCGCTTCTGGCTCAAGACGCGCGAGCCGCTGCCCGACGACCCGGCGCTGCACGCCGCGGTGTTCGCCTACCTCTCGGACTGGTGGGTCAACTACCCGGGCACCGGCGGCCACCACGCCGAGGCCGAGGCGCTGGGCGGTCTCTACGTGGCGAGCCTGAACCACGCCATCTGGCTGCACCGCCCGCTGCGCGCAGACCAGTGGCTGCACTTCGACAGCACCAGCCCCGCGGCGGCTTCAGGGCGCGCGCTCTCGGTGGCGCGCGTGCACGACCGCCAGGGCCAATTGGTGGCCAGCGTCACGCAGGAATGCGTGATGGCGCCCCGTACCTGAGGAGACGCATCGCATGGACCTGGGCATCCGCGGCCGCACGGCGCTGGTGTGTGGCGCCAGCAAGGGACTGGGCCGCGCCTGCGCCGAGGCGTTGGCCGCCGAAGGCGTGAACCTCGTGATCACCGGCCGCGACGGCGCGCGCCTGGAGGCCGCCGCGCGCGAGATCGCGCAGGCGCATGGTGTGAACGTCGCGGCCGCTGCCGGCGACATCACCACCGAAGCCGGCCAGGCCGTCGCGCTGGCCGCCTGCCCGGCGCCCGACATCCTGGTCAACAACGCCGCCGGCCCGCCGCTGGGCGACTGGCGCAGTTTCACGCGCGAGCAGTGGCTGGCTGCTGCCGACTCGAACATGGTCGCCGCGATCCTGCTCACGCGCGCGGTGATCGACGGCATGGCCGAACGCGGCTTCGGCCGCGTCGTCAACATCACCTCGGCGATGGTGAAGGCGCCGATCGCACCGCTAGCGCTTTCGGTGGCGGCGCGGCTGGGGCTCACCGGCTTCGTGAAGGCGGTCGCCGGCAGCTACGCCAGGCACAACGTCACGCTGAACAACCTGCTGCCCGAACTGTTCGAGACCGACCGCCTGGCGGCCAACCTGCAGAAGATCGCCGCCTCCGCGGGCCGCAGCGTGGAAGAGGAGCGTGCCGCGCGCCAGGCCGGCGTGCCGGCGGCGCGCTTCGGCCGCGTGCAGGAGTTCGGCGCCGTCTGCGCCTTCTACTGCAGCGCGCATGCCGGCTACATGACGGGGCAGAACGTGCTGCTCGACGGCGGCCAGTACGCCGGCACGTTCTGAACCGCGCCGCCGCGCCTGTTCATCGCTGCCGCCCGAGTGGGTGCGCCACGCGAGCACGCGCGCGCTCGTCGGCTGGAACTTCGGCACGCTGCCGTACATCGTGCTGGCCACGGTGATGATGGTGCGCTCCTCGGAGCGCCGCAAGCTGCACCGCGCCGCGTGGGCTCGGTGCACTCCATCCTGGCCTGGGCCTTCAACACCACGGTGCTGGCGCTGCTCATCAACATCGGCGCCAGCCTGCTGTAGGCGCGGCTTCAGCCGATCTTGCGCTCGCGCCCGGCCCAGTGCGGGTCGCGCAGCACGTTCTTGCGCACCTTGCCCACCGGCGTCACCGGCAGCGGCTCGGTGCGGAACTCGTAGCTGCGCGGCACCTTGTAGCCGCCGATGTGCTGCCGGCAATGGGCCGTGAGCTCCTCCGGCGTGGCGCGGGCGCCGTCCTTCAGCACCACCACCGCGTGCACGCTCTCGCCCCACTGCTCGCTGGGCACGCCGATGACCGCGGCCTCGCGCACCGCGGGGTGCAGGAAGAGCACGCGCTCGACCTCGATCGAATACACGTTCTCGCCGCCGGTGACGATCATGTCCTTCACGCGGTCGGCCACGTAGAGGTAGCCGTCCTCGTCCAGCCAGCCGGCGTCGCCGCTGTGCATCCAGCCTTGCTTCAGCACGGCGGCGGTGGCCTCGGGGTTGTGGAAGTAGCCGCTCATCAGGTGGTCGCTGGCGATGAGGATCTCGCCCAGCTCGCGCACCGCGCATTCGCTGCCGTCGGGCCGGACCACCTTGATCCGGTTGCCCAGCGCCGGCTGGCCGGCCGACTTCAGGCGCTCGGCCTTTGGCCCTTCGGTGAGGTGGTCGCGCCAGCGCAGGAAGGTGGCGAAGCCGCCGGTCTCGGTCATGCCGAACACCTGGTAGAAGGCCAGGCCGGGCAGCTTCTGCATCGCCAGCTTGATGAGCGCTTCGGGCATCGGGCTGCCGCCGTAGACGCAGGTCTTCAGGCTCGAGAGGTCGTAGCGCTCGAAGTCCGGGTGGTGCACCAGCAGGTTGATCATGGTCGGCACCAGGACCATGTTGGTGACCTTGTGCTCGGCGATCGCGCGCATCGTCGGCACGGGGTCGAACTTGGGCTGCAGCACGTGGGTGCCGCCGGCCAGCGTGATGTACAGCAGCGCGCTCGCGCCGGCGAAGTGGAAGAAGCCGGCCACGTAGCAGAAGCTGAGGTCCTCGATCGAAGGCAGCAGCGCCAGGTAGGTGACGGTGGCCACGAAGAGCCCGCGGTGCGACATCATCACGCCCTTCGGGTGCGCGGTGGTGCCGCCGGTGTAGAAGATGACCCACAGGTCCTCGCCGCGCCGGTTCGCGTCGGGCAGCGGCGCGTGGCGCGCCACCAGCGCTTCGAAGTCCAGCATGCCTTCGGGGCAGGGACCTTCGCCCATGAAGACCAGCGTCTGCAGTCCCGGCAGCTGTCGCTGCAGGTCGCGCGCGGTGTCGACGAAGGCGTCGTCGACGAACAGCACCGCGGACTGCGAATCCGTCAGCGCGTAGGCATGCTCGGCCACCGACCAGCGGATGTTGAGCGGCGCGAACGCCCCGCCGGCCCAGGGCACGGCGAAGAACAGCTCCACGTAGCGGTCGGAGTTCATGCCCAGCGCGGCGACGAAGGCGCCGCCTTCGATGCCCAGCGCGCGCAGCGCGCCGGCCAGCCGCGGCACGCGCTCGCCCACCTCGCGCCAGTAGCGCTTGCGCGTGCCGGCCGGCGTGTCGGTGATGGTGGCGGTGCGCCCCGCGGCGCAGGCCATGGCCTGCTTCAGGAAATCGGTGCCTTGCATGCTTGGTCTCCACTCTCGACCGGTTCGCCCAGCCACTGCGCCAGCACCTCGGCGGTGTGCTCGCCCAGCGCGGGCAGGCGCTCGCGCGCGCGGACCGGCGTCGCGCTCAGGCGGAACGGCGCGTTCGCGACCTTGAAGCGTTCGCCCTCGCGGCCCAGTTCGGCCAGGAAGCCGCGTTCGGCCACCTGCGGGTCGGCCATCGCCTCGGCCACGCTGCGATAGCGCGAGCAGGGCACGCCGGCCGCCATGAGCGTGGCCTCGCAGTCGGCGCCGCTGCGCTGCGAGGTCCAGGCCTCGATCAGCGCCAGCAGGTCGCCCCAGTGCGATTCCTTCGCCGCCACGGTGGCGAAGCGCGGGTCGGCCTTCAGCTCGGGCCGGCCGATGACGTCGAACAGCACTTCCTGGTTCTTCTGCGTCACCGCGGCCACCATCACCCAGCCGTCGGCCGCGCGCACCGGCTCGTAGACCTGGCGCCGCCGGTCGGGCGGGAACTGCGCGGCCTGCATCTCGTAGATCAGCATGCCCAGCACCGAGTCCATCAGCGAGACGTCGATCCACTGGCCCAGCCCGCTCCGCTCGCGTTCGTACAGCGCCAGCTGGATGGCACCGAAGGCATGCGCCGCGCCCATCACGTCGGCGATGAAGATGCCGTTGTTGGCCGGCCTGGTGTGGTCGTGCTGGTATTCGCCGTAGGCCACCTCGTAGCCGCTGGCGGCGTGGATCACCGGCGCGTAGGCCGGCGCACCGGCCTTCGGGCCGGTCTGCCCGAAGCCGGAGATGCTGGCGTAGACCAGGCGCGGGTTCGCCGCCGCCAGCGTGGCGTGGTCCAGGCCCAGGCGCTTCATCACGCCGGGGCGGAAGTTCTCCACCAGCACGTCGGCCTGCAGCGCCAGCTCGCGCGCCTGCCGGCGGCCTTCGGCGGTCGCCAAGTCCAACACCACGCTGCGCTTGCCGCAGTTCATGGCCGCGAAGTAGGTGCTGATGCCGCCGCGCCGCGGCGGCCGCTGGCGCACCACGTCGCCTTCGGGCGGCTCCACCTTCACCACGTCGGCACCGGCGTCGGCCAGCAGGCGGGTGCACATGGGGCCCGACATCACGATCGTGAAGTCGAGCACCTTAAGTCCGGCCAGCGCGTCGGGGCGCGGCCGCGTCGCGGCTTGCAGGGACATGGCGCGCAGGATTGCGGCGCGGCCGCGGCCCCGCAAGCCGGGTGCCCACACAGGATCTGTGCGGTGCCGGCACAGGCCAGAATGACGGCCCAGGGGAGGGCTGGCGACCGATGTGGAAGCGGGTGGTGGTCTACGGCGTGCTGCTGGCGGCCGGCACGCTGGCGCTGCAGTGGCTGGACTTCCTGGCGCTGGCGCGGCTGCGTTCGGGCGGCCTCTACGTCTTCCTGATCGCGCTCGTGTGCCTGGCGCTGGGCGTCGCGGTGGGCGTGCGGCTGATGGCGCGCGGCGCACCGGCGGCCGCGGCCGAAGGCAACCCGCAGGCGGTGGCGGCACTGGGCCTCAGCGCGCGCGAGATGGCGGTGCTGCAGGAACTGGCGGCGGGGCTCTCGAACAAGGAGATCGCGCGCCGGCTCGACGTCTCGCCCAACACGGTGAAGACGCACGTGGCACACCTGTACGAGAAGCTGGGCGCGCGCCGCCGCACCGAAGCGGTGATGCGGGCGCGCGAGCTGGGCATCCTGGCCTGAAGGGCGGTCATTGCGGGTGAAAAGCGGCCGAATCACCCGTTCGGACGATGGCGTTTCGAACCCGCGGCGTGGCCAATCGACCCTGCCCGTTCTTGAAGGAGGTGTGGCATGTGGAGAAGGATCCTGACGCACGGCCTGGTGGCCGGCGGGGTGGTGGGGGTGCCGCTGTTCGGCCTGACGGTGGCGCGCAACGGCCAGCCGCACGACGGCGTGCTGCTCGGCTACCTGACCATGCTGGTGGCGCTGAGCGCGGTGTTCGTGGCCGTGAAGCGCCAGCGCGACGTTGCAGGCGGTGGCGTCATCCGCTTCTGGCCCGCCTTCGGCATGGGCCTGGGCGTGAGCGTGGTGGCCAGCCTGTGCTACGTGCTGGCCTGGGAAGCGGCGCTGGCGGTCACCCAGCTGGATTTCGGTGCCGACTACGCGAAGGCCATGGTCGCCCACCAGAAGGCCAAGGGCCTGAGCGGCGAGGCACTGGCGAAGCTGGCGGCCGAGATGGACGAGTTCGCGCGCCAGTACCGCAACCCGCTGTACCGGCTGCCGATGAGCTTTGCCGAGATCTTCCCGGTCGGGCTGCTGGTCTCGCTGGTCTCGGCCGGGCTGCTGCGCGACCCGCGCTTCTGGCCGGCGAAACGCGCCGCGGCTCAGCCCGCCGCGTCGTCGTAACCCGGCTGGCCCGGCAGCAGCACGCCGGCGATGCGGCCGTCGGCCGTGCGCACCAGGCGCGGGTGCAAGGCCGGCAGGTGGCGCTGCGCTGCCGCGTGCGCCAGCAGCGCGCCAACGCCTCCGGCGGCGAAGGGCGCCAGCGACTCCACCGTGCGCACGGTGGCGAATTCCATCGGGAAGCGGCCTTCTGCATGCGCCTGCAGCGCCGCCGGCGGGTGCACCCAGGCCAGCGCGGTGGTCTCGCCGGCGTCCACCGTCGGCTCGTGGCCGACCGGTGCGCGCGCCACGAAGAACAGGGTGTCGAAGCGCTTGGGCATGCCTGCCGGCGTGCACCAGTGGCTCCACGGCTGCAGTTCGGCGGTGGCCAGGGGCAGGCCGCTTTCGGCGGCGAGCGCGGCGAAGGACTCGCCGGCGTGCAGGCGCGCGCGCAGCGGCGCCAGGTCGGCATGCGCCGGTGCGCCCAGCCAGAGCCCGCATTCCTCGAAGCATTCGCGCAGCGCGGCCACCGCATAGGCCCGCGCGGCAGGGCCGGTCTCGGTGACGCGGCCGATGCGTTCTGCCAGCGCCTCGGCGCTTTCCTGCGCGGCCGCCTCGCCGTCGGCCGCGTCGACCGCGCCGCCGGGGAAGACGTAGGACCCGGGCATGAAGCTGGCCTGCAGCGAGCGGCGCACCATCAGCACTTCCAGGCCCGGCGCGCCGTCGCGCGCGAGCAGCGTGGTCGAAGCTGGGCGCGGGGTGACGGGCGGCGTGTTCATCGCGCGTTCATCCCAGTGCGGCGCGCGCTTCGGCGTAGCCGGCGTAGGAGTCCTTCAGCACCGCGTGGTTCAGCAGCACGCGCGCCTTCTCGCGCCGGCCCGCGGCGTCGAAGATGCGCGTGCGCACCCAGTACGACTCGGTGCGGCGCGTCTCCGAGAGCGCCACCACCTCGCGCCGCAGCCGGTAGGTCTCGCCGACGAAAAGCGGGCCGTCGAGCAGGCGGATCTCCAGGTCGGCGAAGAGGCCCACCGCCGGCCCCTTGACCGGCCACTCGGCCTGCGCGGCGCCGTGTTCGGCGAGCACGCTCACCATCTCGAACGGGATCACCGAGCGGCCCCAGGGCGAGGCGGCGGCGTCGTGGTACCAGCGCGAAGGCTCGGTGATCTTCTCCAGCTTCTGCGCCAGCGTGAACGGGTAGAGCGTGCCCATGGGCTGGTCGGCGCCCATGCAGGCCGTCTCGTCGGCAGCGCCGGTCATGCCCACGCGCAGATCGGACAGGATCACCAGCGGCCCCGGCAGCTTCAGCGTCGCCAGTCGTTCTTCCAGCAGCGTGGTCCCGTCGCCCAGCGTGGCGCTGGCTTCCAGCACCGGAGTGCCGTCGGCCTTCTCGGCCCGGCATTGCAGGCGCTTCTGCTCGGGCGGCGCCAGTTCGGCGAAGGCGCGCACCGACTCGCCTTCGACCACCATGTTGAGGAAGTGGCAGGAGAAGCAGCCGCGTTCGAACCATGCGCGGCCCCAGCGCTGCACGAGCAGCGGGTCGAACTGGCTGAAGTGCGTGGGCCCTTCGATCGGCCCGGCGCGGAAGCCCAGCTTCTCGGCGGTGGCGTCGTCGTGGATCGAACTGTGGCCGCCGTATTCCTGTGCCGCCAGCATCTGGCGCGGCTGGCGCAGCGGGCCGCAGGCGAAGAGCGGGGTGTCGTTGAAGTTCATGCGCACCCATTCTCCCAGCGTCTGTCAGCGCCCGAGCCAGTCGCGCAGCACCTCGGCGCGGTGCTCGCCGACGAGCGGCACGCGCGCGCCGATGGCCGACCCGCCGGCCGACATCTGCCACGGCGCGTTGACGCCGGTGAAGCGGCCGGCCGCGTCTTGCACCGGCGCGAAGAGGCCGCGCGCCGCGGTCTGCTCGTCGGCCAGCAGGTCGCCCGGCTCGGCGTAGCGCGCGCAGGGCACGCCGGCGCTTTCCAGCGCGGCCAGCACCTGGGCCACCGTGCGTTCGCGCGTCCAGCCTTCCACCACCTGCATCATTCCGCTCCAGTGCGCGCCGCGGGTGGCGATGGTCGCGAAACGCGGGTCGCGGCGCAATTCCGGCAGGGCGGTCACCTCGGCCAGGGCGTCGAAGTTGCGCTGCGTGATGGGGGCGACGAGCACGTCGCCGTCGGTCGCCACCACCGGCCCGTAGGTGGCGCGCGCGTGCGGCACGGGAAACTGCGCCTCCTGCAGTTCGTAGATCAGCAGGTTGAGCATGCCGTCCATCAGCGCCACGTCCACCGCCTGGCCGCGGCCGGTGCGCGCGCGCTGCACCAGCGCGGTCTGCACGGCGGCGAAGGCGTTCAGCCCGCCCAGCACGTCGGCCACGAAGGTGGCGGTGGGCACGGGACGCTCGGCGCCGGCCCAGCGCGCAAGGGTGCGCTCGTAGCCGCTGGCGGCCTGCACGATCATCGCGTAGGCGGCACGGCCGGCGGCCGGCCCCTGCTGGCCGTAGCCCGAGATGGAGGCGTAGACCAGCTTCGGATTCGCCGCCAGCAGCGCGGCCGAGCCCAGCCCCAGCCGGTCCATCACGCCGGGGCGGAAGTTCTCGAGCAGCACGTCGGCCTGCAGCGCCAGTTCGTGCGCCAGCGCCAGGTCTTCGGCCTCTTTCAGGTCCAGCGCCAGGCTGCGTTTGCCGGCGTTGAGCTGGCCGAAATAGGCGCTGTGGCGGGTGCCGTCGGGCGCGGCGCGCAGCGGCTGGCGCACGCGCATGTCGTCGCCTTCGGGCGGCTCCACCTTCACCACGTCGGCGCCCAGGTCGGCCATGAGGCGGGCGCAGTAGGGCCCGGCCATCATGATGGAGAAGTCCAGCACCTTCAGGCCGGCCAGTGCGCGCGCGTCTTCCATGGCCGTGGATGCTGAACCTGGCGCGCCCGCGGAGCATGGCGCCCGGCGCACAGATGCTGTGCCGCCTGCCGCCCTTGGTGCAGCCCGACCCGCGCCGCAGACTGCCGGCATGAACTTCACCGAAGAGCAGGTCGCGTTCCGCGACAGCGTGCGCCGCATGGCGGAGAAGCACGTGGCGCCCATCGCCGCCGAGGTCGACGAGAACGACCGCTTCCCCACCGAACTGGTGAAGCTGTTCGGCGAGATGGGGCTGATGCAGCTGTGGATCCCGGAGAAGTACGGCGGACCCGAGGGCAATCTCACGATGATGTGCATCGCGCGCGAGGAGATCAGCCGCTTCTCGCCTGCCTGCGGCAGCATCGCCGGGCTGAACACGATGTTCATCATGCCGCTGCTGCACTTCGGCACCGAGGAGCAGCGGCAGCGCTTCCTGCCCCAGGTGGCGAAGGGCGGCGTCGTGACGGCCATCGCGATCAGCGAACCGCAGGCCGGCAGCGACGTGAGCGCGATGAGCACGCGCGCGGTGAAGGACGGCGACAGCTACGTCATCAACGGCCGCAAGCAGTGGTGCAGCTACGGCGTGGAGGCCGACTTCATCGTGCTGATGGCGCGCACGGCGGGCGAGCGGGGCGCCGACGGCATCAGCGCCTTCGTCATCGAGCCGAAGAAGACGAAGGGCGTGAGCTTCGGCCGCCACGAACGCAAGATGGGCTGGCGCGGCGCGCCCAACACGCCGATCTACCTGGACAACGTGCGCGTGCCGGTGGAGAACCTGGTGGGCGAGGAAGGCAAGGGCTTCCGCGCCAGCCTGCGCGCGCTGGACCTGAACCGGCCCACCATCGGCGCGCAATGCGTGGGGCTGGCGCAGGGAGCGATGGAAGCCAGCATCGCCTACGCGAAGGAACGCAAGCAGTTCCGCCAGCCGATCGCCGACTTCCAGGGCGTGCAGTTCATGCTGGCCGACATGGCGATGAACATCGAGGCCGCACGCTGCCTGGTCTACGAATGCGCGCGCGCCGGCGACGCCGGCGACTGGCAGCGCCTGAACACGCTGGCCAGCATGGCCAAGTGCTTCGGCAGCGACATGGCGATGAAGGTCACCACCGACGCGGTGCAGGTCTTCGGCGGCTACGGCTACACGAAGGACTACCCGGTCGAACGCATGATGCGCGACGCCAAGCTGGCGCAGATCTTCGAAGGCACGAACCAGATCCAGCGCGTGGTGATCGCGCGCGACCTTCTCCGCTGAAAGGCCCCCCGACCATGATGAGACTCATCGCCCGCCTGGCCTTGCTGCTGCCCCTGCTGGCGGCCGCCCAGACCTTCCCCAGCCGCCCGATCCAGATGCTGATCCCGTACCCCGCGGGCGGCACCACCGACGTCATGGCGCGCGCGCTGCAGGAGCCGCTGGCCAAGGCGCTGGGCCAGCCGGTGATCGTGGAGAACAAGTCCGGCGCCTCGGGCGTGCTGGCGGCGCGCGAAGTGGCGCGCGCCAAGCCCGACGGCCACACGCTGCTGTTCATCAACAGCGGCATCGTCGCCGTGACGCCGCACGTGCAGAAGGACGCCGGCTTCGACGGCGTGAAGGACTTCGCCCCGGTCGCGATGGTCACGAGCGCGCCGCTCTTCGTCATCGTGCCCGGCAACCTGCCGGTGACCGACCTGAAGGGCTGGATCGAATGGGCGAAGAAGCAGCCCGGGCCGCTGCCCTTCGCTTCCGCCGGCGTCGGCAGCTTCGGCCACCTGACGAGCGAGATGTTCGCCAAGGCCGCCGGCCTGAAGATGACGCACGTGCCCTACCGCGGCCAGGCGCCGACGACGACGGCGGTGATCGCGGGCGAGGTGCCGCTGCTCATCACCAGCATGAGCGGCGCGATGCGCGACGCCATCGCCAACGGGCGGTTGAAGCTGCTGGGCGTGACCTCGGCGCAGCCCAGCGCGCAGAGCCCCGGCGTGCCCACGGTGGCCAGCGTGCTGCCGGGCTTCGTCGCCGAGACCTGGTTCGGCTTCATCACCACCGCCGGCACGCCGCCGGAAGTGGTGGCGCGGCTGAACAAGGAGATCAACGCGATCATGGCCACCAAGGACATCCAGGAGCGCATGGTCGCGCTGGGCCAGGACGTGAAGACGATGACGCCGGCCCAGCTGGGCGCGCTCATCGCCGAGGACTCGGCGCGCTGGGGCCAGGTCGTGCGCGACAACAACATCAGTGCCCAATGAAGGAATCGACCATGGACCGCTACGCCGCATATTCCGATTACCACGACCTGAAGATCGAGGTCGCGAACAAGGTGGCCACCGTCACCCTGAACCGCCCGCAGGCGCGCAACGCCATCAACCAGCGCCTGATCCGCGAGCTGCGCCGCATCTGGGACGACCTGGGCGACGACCCGGCCGTCAACGCCGTGCTGCTTACCGGTGCCGGCGACTGGTTCAGCGTCGGTGGCGACGTCAAGGCCATGAGCGACCGCCCCGGTGGCGACGTGCTCGAAGAAGGCGAGGTGCACGACCCCATGATCAGCCGCCGCCTCGTCACCCGCCACCTGGAGCTGGACAAGCCCATCGTGGCCGCGATCAACGGCGACTGCGTGGGCCTGGCCGCCACCACCGCGCTGCTGTGCGACGTGACCGTGATGGCCGACGACGCGCGCATCGGCGACAGCCACGTCAACAAGGTGGGCCTGGTGGCCGGCGACGGCGGCACCGTGATCTGGCCGCTGCTCATCGGCGTCAACAAGGCCAAGGAGTACCTGATGCGGGGCACGCTGCTGAAGGGGCCGGAGGCCGAGCGCATCGGCCTCGTCAACCACGTGAAGCCGCGTGCCGAGGTGCTGCCGTTCGCGCGCGCCATCGCGCAGGAACTGGCCGACGGGCCGGTGTGGGCGACACGCTGGACCAAGCTGTCGATCAACCAGATCGTGAAGGACCGCGTGAACCGCCTGCTCGAGGCCAGCATGGCGCTGGAGCAGGTGACCTTCGAGCTCGCCGACCACAAGGAGGCGACGAAGGCGTTCAAGGAGAAGCGCAAGCCCAGGTTCGGACGGTAGACAGGTGCTCCGCGCCTGTCGCAAAGCCAGGAGATTTGAGGAACCCTTGGATCGGTCCTTGACCTTGCGGCCGTTGCATCGTTTGGGTGGCCTCGACCAGTAGCGCCGCTGTCTCGCCGAGATGGGCAGGCGGAGCACACTTCTTCGCTGCCGAGAGGGCTTTCGTGTCCGAACAGGCGGTACCGGTCGTCACCAAGGATCGATGATGTCGGGAGGCAGCAGGCGGCGTGCGAAAGGCATCCGCTCGTGCCTAGTCAAGTCAACCGACCTGCAAGTGCTTGCAGAAGAGCGCGTCCCGAATGCCGACGACTCCAACGCTTGTAGGACCTTCAGGGATTCGCAACAACTTGTCTCGGATTGCGTCGACGCAAAGATGATCCGAGTTCGACGGCCGAAACTCCTGCGCAGCAAGGCGTGAGAGACGTTCTACCCCAGAAGCGACTTTGTCGCTTGGCGGCTTCGCAGGAGGAGGGGCATCGAAGTGAGACTTTCCGAGTTAATCCGCCAAGGCGCCAAACTCAGCGGGCTGGCGCCGTTGCTGAACTCCGGCAAACCAGCAAGCGATGGCAGTTGGAGTAATGCCGGCAACGAGTTGACCTTCTATCCCGACAACACGGGGACCAATCCCGTAGTGCTGTTGCCCTATCGGGAGGGGATGAATGCAAGCACACCCATGGGTGGCAGGGAAGTGATCAGTGGGCCGTTTGACGGATGCGTCATGGGCATCTATCGAACGGCGGGCGGACCAATCCAGGTCAATCACGTCGACACGTCGCTGAGGGACAACAAGCGGCAATGCAAAGAGGACTGGAAGAATCAAAAAGGCGCTGCAGGGTTTGACCTCCTGTGCGAGTTCTCGACCCAAGGATTGATTGCCGATTTCCTGAGCGTGCAGGACGCAAAGGCGAAAGAGGATATCTACAGCGCAGGCAACAAGTTCGTTGGAGTCTGCGTGGCTGATCCCACTACGAATACCGTGACGTTTGGGTTGGCTCTCAAGGAGGGGAATCTGTACACGATCGTCCAGTCTGTCCGAGGTCAGAACCGCCCGATGACGTAGTCAATGCTTGACCCTTCGTATCAAGGCAACGCGAATCGGCGATCCGGGAAGTCTCGCGTCAGTGATCATACTCATCCACTCACTTCGGCAACCCCAGTCCGCGTTGCGCGATCAGGCTGCGCTGTATCTCGTTCGTCCCGATGCTGATCACCCACATCAGCGAATGCCGCAGGTTCTGCTCGTAGCGACCGTTGCGCAGCGCACCGGGCGCGCCCTGTGACAGCAGCGCCTGCGGCCCCAGCATCTCCAGCGCCGCTTCGCCGAAGCGTTCCATCAGCTCGCCGCTGAAGACCTTGCTGATCGCACCCAGCTCGGGCGGGGTGGTGCCGCTCTCGGCCAGCTCGGCACAGTGCAGCATGAGCTGGCGGCCGACCTCGATCTCGGCGGCCAGCAGGCCCACGCGGTCGCGCACCAGCGCGTCGCGCCGCAGTTCCGGCCGCGCGCGCAGGTCGCGGCACAGCAGGTCGAAGGCGTGCGCCACCTTGAGCACGATGCCGCCGCCGACCATGCCGCGTTCGTTGGCCAGCGCGTCGGTGAGTACCTTCCAGCCGCCGTTCACCGGGCCGACCAGGTGGTCGGCCGGGATGCGCACGTCGTCGTAGAAGATGTTGGCGAAGGTGCCGTCGTACATCGTCTTCGCCGGCTTGACGGTGATGCCCGGCGTGTCCATCGGCACCACGAACATGCTGATGCCGGCATGCGGCGGCTTCGCGTCGGGGTCGGTGCGCGCGGCCAGGAACATGTACTTTCCCCACCAGGTGGTGGTCCAGATCTTCTGGCCGTTGATGACCCATTCGTCGCCTCGATCGTCATGTTCCAGCACGGCGCGCGTGCGCAGGGCCGCGAGGTCGCTGCCGGCTTCGGGCTCGCTGTAGCCCATGCCGTGCATGGCCTCGCCGCGCAGGATCTCGGGCAGCCAGCGCGCCTGCTGTGCCGGCGTGCCGTGCATCAGCAGCGCATTGGCCTGCACGCCGGCGCCGATGCGCGGTGCCTCGGCGCGTTCCATCACCTCGACGAAGGCCAGCTGCTCGCGCGCGCTGCGCGCCTGGCCGCCGTGTTCCTTCGGCCAGGCCAGGCCGATCCAGCCGGTGCGGCCCATGTCCTTCGCGAACGAGGCGTCGAACTCGCGGTCGTGGAAGGGCTGGCGGTCGAACGCGGCCTTGCGTTCGCCGGTCCAGTGCAACTGCAGCCAGTCGCGCACCTCCTCGCGGAAGGCGTTGCCGGCTTCGCCCAGGTCGTACTCGGGCAGCGTGGCGGTGTCGTCGTCGAGCAGCCGGGTCGCGAGTTCCGCGCGTGCCGCGGAAGGCCCGCCGAGGGCCAGCGTGTCCAGGTGCACGCGGCGGAAGTGGCGCGGCGCCTCGTGCTCCTCGGCATAGCCGATGGCGCCGAAGGCATGGTGCGTCTCCAGCGACACCTGGCGCAGCGCCTGCGTGCCGAAGGCTGCCGCGGCGGAGGCGAAGTACGGCCATTCGCGCAGGCCCAGGTCGAAGGCGCGCGCGGCCTGCTCCAGCGTCAGGCGCACGCCTTCGAGCGCGATCAGCCCGTTGGCCAGCTTGTGCTGCACGGCCTGGAATCGGCCGATGGGCTGGCCGAACTGCCGGCGTTCCTTCGCGTAGTCCACCGCGAGTTCGAAGGCGCGGCGCGCCGCGCCGTGCGCGCGTGCCAGCAGCAGCAGGCGCAGCAGCGGCCGCGCCTGGCCACCGGCGGGCAGCGGCAGGCGCTGCACGGGCGCGTTGTGCAGCCGCACTTCGGACCAGCCGGCGTGGCCCTCCAGGCCCATCGCGCGTGCGGGCTCGACCTGCACGCCGCCGTGGCCCAGGTCCACCACCACCAGGTCGTCGTCGCGCGCCACCAGCAGGTGGGTGGCGTGCGGTGCGGCGTCCACCGGCATCAGCGTGCCGCCGGCCTGGTCGCCGTCGAGCGAAAGCGTGCCGGTGGTGGCCAGTGCGAGGCGTTGCGTGCCGTCATGCAGGTCGGCCAGCCGGGCGGCGCATGGAGTGCCGGCCAGCAGGAGGTTGGCCAGCAGCGCGCCGGCCAGCGGGGCCGGGCAGGCGGCACGGCCCAGCTCTTCCATCGCCAGCGCGGCTTCGCGCAGGCCGCCTTCG
>CAYVXO010000008.1:0-50086 GCA_964454485.1 uncultured Rubrivivax sp. | reverse complement strand
TCGGGGCTGTGCTGGGTGGACAGCACCACGGTGTCGATGCTGTGCGGCTTGCCGTCCACGTAGCGCATCGTGACCTGGCTCTTCGCGTCGGGGCGCAGGAAGGGCAGGCGGCCGTCCTTGCGCAGCTGGGCCTGGCGCTCCACCAGGCGGTGCGCGTAGTAGATGGGCGCCGGCATCAGCTCGGGCGTCTCGTCGCAGGCGTAGCCGAACATCAGGCCCTGGTCGCCGGCGCCGGTGTTCAGGTGGTCGTCGCTGGCGTGGTCCACGCCCTGGGCGATGTCGTTGCTCTGCTTGTCGTAGGCCACCAGCACCGCGCAGCCCTTGTAGTCGATGCCGTACTCGGTGTTGTCGTAGCCGATGCGCTTGATGGTGTCGCGCGCGACCTGGATGTAGTCGACATGCGCGTTGGTGGTGATCTCGCCGGCCAGCACCACGAGGCCGGTGTTGGTCAGCGTCTCGGCAGCGACCCGGCTCTTCGGGTCCTGCTTGAAGATGGCGTCGAGAATGGCGTCCGAGATCTGGTCGGCGACCTTGTCGGGGTGGCCTTCGGAAACCGATTCGCTGGTGAAGAGGAAGTCGTTCGCCACTTGCTGTGTGCTCCTGTAGATGACCCTTGACCTGCGTCGTCGCTGTCTGGGGTTTCCGGAGCCGCGGCGAACGCTTTAGCGGATTTGTTGAACCGGCGCCACAGTGGGCTGGCCGGTCCGGCGGCGGCTGTTGCACCCTTGGGTAAGCTTGGCCGTTCGCGTCGCCCCGCAAGTTGTCCTTTAACTCGGCGACGCGCGAATTATACGAACCATGTCCTTCCTGCTCCGCTGGCTCTCCCGGCGCTCGCTGCGGCTTTTGCACGCCCTCGGGGCGACGCTCGGGTGGCTGGCCTATGCGCTGTCGGCGTCCTACCGGCTGCGCCTGCGCGAGAACGCCGCGCTCGCCGGGCTCACGCCGGCCGAGCGCCGCGCCGCGGTGGCCGACGCCGGCAAGCTGGTGATGGAACTGCCGCGACTTTGGCTGCGGCCGCGCCACGAGCCGATCGCCGACCCGCTGCGCTGGGACGGCGCCGAGCTGCTGGAGCAACTGCTGGCGCGCGGCAAGGGCCTGGTGCTGCTGACGCCGCACATGGGCAGCTTCGAGGTCAGCGCGCAGGCCTACGCCGAACGCTTCGGCCGCACGCAGCCCATTACCGTGCTCTACCGCCCGGCGCGCCAGGCCTGGCTGCGCGAGCTGGAAGAGACGGCGCGCGCCCGCGACGCGCTCGCCACCGCCCCGGCCGACTTCTCCGGCGTGCGGCTCATGATGCGGGCCCTGAAGCGTGGCGAGACCGTGGGCCTGCTGCCCGACCAGGTGCCGCCCGAAGGCATGGGCGTGTGGGTGCCCTTCTTCGGCCAGAAGGCCTACACCATGACGCTGGCGGCGCGCCTGGTGCAGCAGACCGGCGCCGCGGTGGCGGTGCTGTGGACCGAGCGCCTGCCCAGGGGCGGCGGCTACGTCGTGCACGCGATGCCGCTGCCGGTGCCGCTGCCCGAAGGCGCGGGCGAGGAGGAGGCCGCGCTCGCCATCAACCGCTCGATGGAGGCGGTGATCCGCCTCAAGCCCACGCAGTACCTCTGGGCCTACCACCGCTACAAGTCGCCGCGCCGCGTGGCGGCGCCGACATGAACGCGGCGGCGCGACTGCTGCTGGCGCTGGTGTGGCTGCTGCACCTGCTGCCGCTGCCCGTGCTCTCGGCGGTGGGCGGTGCCGTCGGCGCGCTGCTCTACCGCTTCGGCCGCAGCCGGCGCGCGGTGGCGCTGCGCAACCTGGAACTGTGCCTGCCCGAGCTGCCGGCGGCCGAGCGCGAGGCGCTCGCGCGCCGGCACTTCGGCTGGGTCGCGAAGAGCTTCATCGAACGCGGCGTGCTCTGGTACGCCAGCCCGGCGCGGCTGAAGCGGCTGATCCGGGTCGAAGGCGACGTCGGCCTGGCCGAGCGCAGCGGCAAGCCGGTGATGTGGCTGGTGCCGCACTTCGTTGCGCTCGACGTGGCCGGCGTCGCGACCCAGCTGTTCCAGAAGCAGTGGGTGGCCTCGATCTACCAGGCGCAGAGCAACCCGGTGCTGGACGCCGCCATCCGCCGCGGCCGCCTGCGCTTCGACCAGGGCGAGGTCTTCGCGCGCCAGGAAAGCGCATTGCCGCTGGTGCGCGCGGTGAAGAAGAAGAAGGCCGCCTTCTTCAACCTGCCGGACATGGACTTCGGCGCGCGCGACTCGGCCTTCGTGCCCTTCTTCGGCGTGCCGGCGGCCACGCTGCTGGCGCCTTCGCGGCTGGCACGCTCGCTCGGCATGGTGGTCCAGCCGGTGGTGGCCGAGGCGCTGCCCGGCGGCCGCGGCTGGCGCGTGCGCTTCCTCGAGCCCTGGACCGACTGGCCGACCGAGAACGCCGAGGCCGACGCCGCGCGCATGAACGCCTGGATCGAGACCGAGATCCGGCGCAACCCGGCGCAGTACCTGTGGGTGCACAAGCGCTTCAAGACGCGGCCCGAAGGCCAGCCGTCCCTGTACGACAAGCCGCGATAATCGCCCGCATGCGATTGCGCTTCACCAAGATGCAGGGCGCGGGCAACGACTTCGTCGTGCTCGACGGCACCCGCGCGCCGGTCGAGTTGAGCCCCGAGCAGGCACGCCGGCTGGCCGACCGCCGCTTCGGCGTCGGCGCCGACCAGATCCTGGTCGTCGAGAAGACCGCCACGCCGGGCGTGGACTTCCGCTACCGCATCTTCAACAGCAGCGGCGACGAGGTCGAGCATTGCGGCAACGGCGCGCGCTGCTTCGTGCGCTACGTGCACGACAAGGGCTTGAGCGACAAGCGCAGCGTGCGCGTCGAAACCGTCAACAACCTGCTCGAACTGCGCCTGCAGGACGACGGCCGCGTCACGGTGGACATGAACCGGCCGGTGTTCGAGCTCGAGCGCGTGCCCTTCGACGCCGCCGGTCTGCAGGCGCGCCGCGTGAACGGCTTCGAGCTCTGGCCGCTGGCCGAGCTGGGCCTGGAGGTGGCCGTGCTCTCGATGGGCAACCCGCACGCGGTGCAGCGGGTGGAAGACGTGCGCTCGGCGCCCGTCACGCAGGTCGGCCCGCGCGTCGAGACGCACCCGCGCTTCGCGCGCAAGGTCAACGCCGGCTTCCTGCAGGTGCTGTCGCCTTCGGAGATCAACCTGCGCGTCTGGGAGCGCGGCGCCGGCGAGACGCTGGCCTGCGGCACCGGCGCCTGCGCCGCGGTGGTGGCGGGCATCCGGCTGGGTTGGCTCGCGCGCCGGGTGGAAGTGCACACGCGCGGCGGCGACCTGCTGATCGAATGGCCGCACGACGAGGCCAGCGTGCTGATGACCGGCCCCGCGGCCACCGTCTTCGAAGGGGAGATCGAACTGTGACCACCACCGGGCCGCTGCAGGGCATCACCGAAGCCGACATCGCCGAGTACCTGGCCAACACGCCCGGCTTCTTCGAGCGCCATGCCGAACTGCTGGCCAGCGTGCAGATCGCCAGCCCGCACGGCCAGCGCGCGGTCTCGCTCCAGGAACGCCAGATGCAGATGCTGCGCGAGCGCATCAAGGGCCTGGAGATGAAGATCGTCGAGATGATCCGCCACGGCCAGGAGAACGAGTCGATCGCCGACCGCCTGCACCGCTGGACGCGCGCGCTCATGCTCACGGCGGATCCGGCCGCGCTGCCGGGCACGCTGGTGGCCGAGCTGGAGCGCGAGTTCCTCATCCCGCAGGCGGCGATCCGGCTGTGGAACATCTCGCCCGCCTTCTCCGGCCACCCGTTCGCCGCGCCGGTGGGCGACGACGTGAAGAGCTTCGCCGCCAGCCTCTCGCTGCCCTACTGCGGCGTCAACGCCGGCTTCGAGGCGGTGAAGTGGCTGGCCGATTCGCACACCGTGAAGTCGGTGGCGCTCATTCCGCTCGTCAACGGCGAGGCCAGCCTGGGCCTGCTGGTGCTGGGCTCGCCCGACCCCACGCGCTACTCGGCCGACATGGGCACCGAGTTCCTGCTGCGCATCGGCGAGCTGGCGAGCGCTGCGCTCTCGCGCCTGGTGCGCGAAGGCTGAAGCGCGCATGGCGGCGCCGCACGAGCTGGGCGCCGAGCTGCAGCGTTTCCTGCAGCACCTGGCGGTGGAGCGCCGGCTCGCGCCGCGCACGCTGGCGATGTACGGCGACGCGCTGGCGCGGCTGCAGGCGGCCGCGCGCGCCGCGAACGTCGAGCTCGAACGCGCCCTGCCGCACCACCTGCGCAGCTGGACCGCGCAATTGCGCGGCCAGGGGCTGGGGCCGCGCAGCATCGCCATCGCGCTGGCGGCCTGGCGCGGCCTGTACCGCTTCTGGGGCCGCGAAGGACGGGTGAAGGCGAATCCGGTCGAAGGCCTGAAGCCGCCGAAGGCGCCCAAGCCGCTGCCGAAGGCGCTCTCGGTCGAGCAGGCGGTGGCCCTGGCCGACCACGAGAGCGAACTCGGCAGCCCGCTGCTGGCGGCGCGCGACCATGCCATCGTCGAACTGCTCTACGGCAGCGGCCTGCGCGTGGGCGAACTCGTCGGGCTGGACCACGCGGCCTCGGCCACCGCGGCGGGCTGGGTGGACCTGGCCGACGCCACCGCGCATGTGCTGGGCAAGGGATCGAAGCGGCGCAGCGTGCCGGTGGGCGCGCCGGCGCTGCAGGCCTTGCGCGCCTGGATCGAGCTGCGCGGCCAGGTCGCGCGGGCGGGGGAGCCGGCACTGTTCGTCAGCCGGCGCGGCACCCGCCTCACCGCGAGCCAGGTGCGCTCGCGCCTGCGCCGGCTGGGGCAGGAAGCGGGGCTGCCGACCGCGGTGCACCCGCACATGCTGCGCCACAGCTACGCCAGCCACCTGCTGCAGAGCAGCGGCGACCTGCGCGCGGTGCAGGAACTGCTGGGCCACGCCAGCATCTCGACGACGCAGGTCTACACCCGGCTCGACTTCCAGCACCTGGCAAAGGCCTACGACGCCGCGCACCCGCGCGCGAAGCGCAAGTCCTCCTCAGGCTGAGCGGCCGTGCGCGAAGGGCCGCGGCGGCGCCGGCTGCGCCGGCTTCTGCAGCGAAAGCTCCCAGTAGCCCACGCCGTGCCAGCGGCCAAACTTGAAGCCGGCGTCGTGGAACACGCCCACCTTCGTGAAGCCCAGGCTTTCGTGCAGCGCCACGCTGCCGGCGTTGGGCTGCGTGATGCCGGCGAAGGCCTGGCAGTAGCCCAGCTCGCGCAGCCGGCGCAGCAGGTCGGCATAGAGCCGCTTGCCGACGCCCTGGCCGCGCGCGTCGGCGCGGATGTACACCGTGGTCTCGGCCGACCACTGGTAGGCCGCGCGCTGCGCATAGCGGCCGGCGTAGACGTAGCCGTTCACCGCGCCGGCATCGTCCAGGCTCACGAGCCAGGGGAACAGCGGCAGCGTGGTCTCGATGCGGCGGCGGATCTCCTCCACGGCTGGCGGCTCGGTCTCGAAGGAGATCGGCGTCGTGGCGACGAGCGGCGCGTAGATGGCGTGCACGGCGGCGGCGTCCTCGGGCGTCGCGATGCGGATGTTCATGGCAGGCTCCCTGTCTGCAATGTCCGGGGTGTTGTGTATATTCAACCAGAGTTCACTATATTGGACAAGACGCCCGCCCCGACATGAGCACCACCGATCTGGATGCCGCCATCGGCGCGCGGCTGCAGGCGCTGCGCCAGGCGCGCGGCCTGAGCCTGGGCGCGCTGGCCGAGACCTCGGGCGTCAGCAAGGCCATGATCTCGCGCGTGGAACGCGCGCAGAGCAGCGCCACCGCCGCGCTGCTGGGCAAGCTGGCGGCCGGGCTGGGCACCACGCTGAGCGAACTGCTCGTGGTCGGCGAGCCGCCGCCGCAGCGCCTGCGCCGGCGTGAGGCGCAGCCCACCTGGCGCGACCCCGGGCTGGGCTACCGCCGGCGCCAGGTGGCGCCTTCGGACGCCGACACCGGCGTCGAGTTGGTCGAGGTGGAACTGCCGCGCCGCACCGCCGTGAGCTACCCGCGCTGGCAGGGCCGCGTCTACCACGAGCGCCTGTGGGTGCTGGAAGGCCGACTGCAGGTGAGCTGGGGCGAGGAGGTGTTCGACCTGGCCGAAGGCGACTGCCTGGATCTTTCGGTGGACCGCGCGCTCAGCTTCCGCAGCCTGGGCGACGCCGGCTGCCGCTACCTGCTGGTGGTGGCGGCGCGTTGAGACAATCGGGGCCATGAAAGTCATCCGCCTGCTCGAAGGCAAGGAACGTTCGCTGCTGCGCCGCCACCCCTGGGTGTTCGCCGGCAGCGTGGCCAGGGGCAAGGCCGACCCCGGCGAGACGGTGCGCGTGGAAGCGCACGACGGTCGCTTCCTCTGCTGGGCCGCCTTCAGCCCGAGCTCGACGATCCGCCTGCGCGCCTGGACCTTCGACGAGGCCGAGCGCGTCGACGCCGCGTTCTTCGAACGCCGGCTCGCGCGCGCGCTGGCGCTGCGCGAACGGCTGGCGGTGGCCAGCGACGGCGTGCGCCTGGTGCATGCCGAAGCCGACGGCCTGCCGGGGCTGATCGTCGACCGCTACGGCCCGCTGCTGTCGGCGCAGTTCCTCTCCGCCGGCATGGAGCGCTGGCGCGAGACGGTGGCTGACCTGCTGGTCAAGCTGAGTGGCACGCCCCGCCTCTACGAACGTTCGGACTCCGGCGTGCGCAAGCTCGAAGGCCTGGAGCCGCGCGCCGGCTGGCTGCGCGGCGAAGGCGCCACCGAGGTCACGATCCGCGAGCACGGCTGGCAGCTCACGCTGGACGTGGCCGGCGGCCACAAGACCGGCTTCTACCTCGACCAGCGCGACAACCGCGCGCGCTTCGCGGCGCTGGTGCGCCAGCTCGGCTGCCGCGAAGTGCTGAACTGCTACTGCTACACCGGCGGCTTCACGGTGGCCGCGCTCGCCGGCGGCGCCGCCCGCGTGGTGAGCGTCGACTCCTCGGCCCCCGCGCTGGAGCGCGTACAGGCCCACGTGCGGCTCAACGGCTTCGACACCGCGCTGAGCGAGGTGGCCGACGCCGACGTCAACGCCTTCCTGCGCCAGGCGCTGAAGGAAGAGCGCGGCTTCGACGCCATCGTGCTGGACCCGCCCAAGTTCGCGCCCACCGCGGCGCATGCCGACCGCGCCGCGCGCGCCTACAAGGACATCAACCGGCTGGCGCTGAAGCTGCTGCGGCCGGGCGGCCTGCTGTTCACCTTCAGCTGCTCGGGCGGCATCGGCGCCGAGCTGTTCCACAAGATCGTGGCCGGCGCGGCGATGGACGCCGGCGTCGACGGCGCCATCCTGCAGCGGCTGGAAGGCGCGCCCGACCACCCGACCACGCTGGTCTTCCCCGAAGGCGAGTACCTCAAGGGGCTGGCGGTGCTGAAGCAGGCTTGACCGCCGCCGGCAGCGGCAGCCGGGGGTCGAACTTGGCGCGCTTGACGCTGAAGAAGGCCTTCACGTTGCGCACGTTGGCGTCCTGCGTGAAGAGGCGCTGCACCAGCGCGTTGTAGCCCGCCATGTCGGTGCTGCGCACGACGAGCAGGAAGTCCGGCCCGGGCGACACGCGGTAGCACTGCTGCACGGCGGCGTCGGCCACCGCCTTCTGCTCGAACGCTTCCAGGTGCTCGGCACCCTGGCGGTCGAGCGTGATCTCCACCAGCGCCGTGAGGCCTTCGCCCAGCCGGTCGGGCGAGAGCACCGCGATGCGGCGCTCGATGACGCCGCCTTCCACCAGCCGCCGCACGCGCCGCAGCGCGGTCGCCGGCGAGGTGTGCGCCCGCTCGGCCAGTTCCAGGTTGGAGACCGAGGCGTCTTCCTGCAGCAGCGCCAGCAAGCGAATGTCGGTGGAATCTAGATCCATCACGAAGGCCAGAATGAAATCTTTCGTCGGCACTATTTCTCAGTTGGCGAAGTCTGCCATGAAGCGATCGATTCAGGCGAAACATTTCAAGTCATCGCGCCTACCATCCCGGCCACTTCTCCGGAACAAGGACCGCTTCCCATGTGTGGCATCGTCGGCGCCGTCAGCACCCAGAACATCGTCCCCATCCTGCTGCAAGGCCTGAAGCGGCTGGAATACCGGGGCTACGACTCCTGCGGCGTGGCGGTCCACCAGGGCGGCGCGCTGCGGCGCGCGCGCACCACCTCGCGCGTGGCCGAACTGGAAGCCAACGTGCAGGCCGAGCGCATCGAAGCCACCACCGGCATCGCGCACACGCGCTGGGCCACCCACGGCGCACCGGCGGTCAACAACGCGCACCCGCACTTCTCGGCCGGGCCGGGCGCGAAGAACGCCGAGTCGGGCCGCATCGCGCTGGTCCACAACGGCATCATCGAGAACCACGACGAACTGCGCGCCGAACTGCAGCAGCGCGGCTACGTGTTCGCCAGCCAGACCGACACCGAGGTCATCGCCCACCTGGTGCACCGCTACTACGAAGGCGACCTGCTGGAAGCGGTGCAGCGCGCGCTGCCGCAACTGAAGGGCGCCTACGCGATCGCCGTCTTCAGCCGCGACGAACCGCACCGCGTGGTGGGCGCGCGCCAGGGTTCGCCGCTGGTGCTGGGCATCGGCAAGGGCGAGAACTTCCTGGCCAGCGACGCGATGGCGCTGGCCGGCGTGACCGACCAGATCGTCTACCTCGAGGAAGGCGACGTCGTCGACCTGCAGCTGGGCAAGGTCTGGATCAGCAGCGCCGACGGCCAGGGCCGCTACCAGAGCGTCGAGCGCCCGGTGCGCACGGTGCAGGCGCACAGCGGCGCCGCCGAGCTGGGCCCGTACCGGCACTACATGCAGAAGGAGATCTTCGAGCAGCCGCGCGCCATCGCCGACACGCTGGAAGGCGTGGGCGGTCTGGACCCCTCGCTCTTCGGCGACGACGCGGCCAAGGTCTTCGAAGGCGTCGACCGCGTGCTCATCCTGGCCTGCGGCACCAGCTACTACGCCGGCAGCACGGCGCGCTACTGGCTGGAGGCGATCGCCGGGCTGCCCACGCAGGTGGAGATCGCCAGCGAATACCGCTACCGCGAAAGCGTGCCCGACCCGAAGACGCTGGTCGTCACCATCAGCCAGAGCGGCGAGACCGCCGACACGCTGGCGGCATTGAAGCACGCGCGCAGCCTGGGCATGGAGCGCACGCTGACCATCTGCAACGTCTCGACGAGCGCGATGGTGCGCGAGTGCAAGCTCGCCTTCATCACGCGCGCCGGGGTCGAGATCGGCGTCGCTTCCACCAAGGCCTTCACCACCCAGCTGGTGGCGTTGTTCCTGCTGACCCTGGTGCTGGCCAAGGCGCGCGGCACGCTGCCCGCCAAGGGCGAGGAAGCGGCCATGCGCAACCTGCGCCACCTGCCGGCCGCGGTGCAGTCGGTGCTGGCGCTGGAGCCGCAGATCATCGGCTGGGCCGAAGCCTTCGTGCCGCGCCAGCATGCACTCTTCCTGGGCCGCGGGCGCCACTACCCGATCGCGCTCGAAGGCGCCTTGAAGCTCAAGGAGATCAGCTACATCCACGCCGAGGCCTACCCGGCCGGCGAGCTGAAGCACGGCCCGCTGGCCCTGGTCGACGCCGAGATGCCGGTGGTCACCATCGCACCCGCCGACGACCTGCTGGAAAAGCTCAAGAGCAACCTGCAGGAAGTGCGCGCGCGCGGCGGCCAGCTCTACGTGTTCGCCGACGCCGACACCCACATCGAGAGCAGCCCCGGCGTGCACGTGATCCGCCTGCCCGAACACTACGGCGCGCTGAGCCCCATCCTGCACGTGGTGCCGCTGCAGCTGCTGGCCTACCACACGGCGGTGGCGCGCGGCACCGACGTCGACAAGCCCAGGAACCTGGCCAAGAGCGTGACGGTGGAGTGATCCTGCCACCCCGGCAGGGCGCTCCGTGTGTCGTCATCGTAGGCGTCTGCCCGGAGCAGGGTTCCCATCCGAGGAACGCGTTGGGTCAATGGGTGGCTGTTCCCGCTTGAACGGTCGACGTCCTTCGTTGTCGTGGTCTCCACCCCCCTTCGACCGCCGCGTCGAGTGTTCGCTCCCGGCTCGCATGCCGAGTAGCAGCTGACCGCCGCTGCCGACTCGCGACGGGCCGATCCGGGCCGGTTGCGGCCCTGCGCGTCCCGACCCGATCGGGAACACGCGCCGACCCTGCCTTGGCGCCTCCCGACGGCCGCGAAGGGAACCATGACCCGCGATCAGAGTCCACCTCAACCCGTTCTCGAGCAATCGCCCGAGGTGGGTGGGCGTGCGCTGCGGCCCACCGCTGTCGGGCACAACGAAGGAGAAAGCCCATGAACGACACCACGATGGCCAAGGAACGGTTGAACGCCGACTTCGCGAAGGTGATGGAGGACATCGACGCGTTGGTCAACGCGACGGCCACCAGGGCCGAGGGCGAAGCCACGGCACTGCGCGCCCGCATCCGCGATCGGCTCGGCGAGGCGACGGACACCTTGTCGAGTGCCCAGCGCGCCGCCGTCGCGCGTGCCAAGGACGCCGCCAAGGTCACCGACGACTACGTTCGCGAGCACCCCTGGCAGATGGTCGGCGCCGCCGCCGCGGTGGGACTGGCGATCGGTGTCCTGATCGGGCGCCGCTGACGGGCCGGCCGTGGCCGACCCCATCGGTCCAGGCGCCGCAGCGCGGCGACTGGGGGCGTCCCTGCTTCGGCTGGGCCGCATCCGGCTGGAACTGCTGGCCATCGAGGTGCAGGAGGAAAAGGAGCGCCTCGCCGCGCTCCTGTTCTGGACCGTGATCGCCGCGCTCTCGGCAGCATTCGGCCTCGTCTTCGCGGCCTTGACCGTCACCGTGCTGCTCTGGGACTCCCAGCCGCGGTGGGCCGTGCTGTCGCTGGTCGCGGCCGTCTTCGCCACGCTGTCGGCTCTGGCGGGCTGGCGGCTCGCGAGAATGCGGGCTGGCGGCTCGACCTTGCTGGGTGCGAGCATCGGTGAACTGCGCCGCGACGCCGAGGCCCTCGACGACACGGCCGCCCGATGAACGCAGGCACCCGTGCGCGGGATCGACGCAAGGCCGACCTGATCGCCGCCTCCACGTTGCTGCGCCCGCACGCCGCCGGCGCGGCGCGCGACCTGGCGGACTTCGCCGACGCGGTGGTGCGGCGCGTCGTCCAATTGCGCAACTGGCTGGCCGACCCGCTGGTGCAGCGCACTGGCGTGGCCCTGGTCACGGTGGTCGCGACCCGCCGCTGGCTGCGCCGGCGGCGGGTGCCTGCGCGCCGCCCGGCCCGCATCGCAAGCCTGATGACCTGGGTGACTCTGACCTGGCGCATCGGCCGCTGGGCCAGTCCCTGGCTCTCGGCCTGGCTGCTGCGCGGCAGCCGGCCCGACTGAAGCGGTTCGATCGAGGTCTGCCGCGGCGGCACCGGTCTGCCACCGGGTCCGTCGACGCGTGCGTGGGCCTGCCCGGGGCGCCGGAGGGCGCATCCGTGGGGCGGGCCGCTGGCAGCGACCGGAACCGCCATGCCTGCGGCAGGCCGCACCGGCGCGCTCGTGTTCGCGAAGGTGCGCCACGAGCTCTGCTGCAACGGCGCCGCGAGGGCCGCGGGGTGACGCTGGGGGCGCAGGACCACGAAGGCGGGCCGACGGTGGACGCGCTGGCCCCGCTGCGCTGAAGCGGAAGCTGCACCGCTTTCCACCCGCAGTTCCAGGCTTCCTGCGGTGCCGCCTTGCCTAAAGTCGGCGCCATGGCCTCCCAGGTCCTGATCGAGGACTTCTACCCCTATTCCTACACGCCCGAGGCGCGCTACGGCCACGGGCGACCGGTGCATGCTCAGATCGACGCCGTGCTGGCCGCCTCGCGAGCGCGCTACGCCGAGATCCTGAGCGCCTTCGCCGACCTCACGCCCGACTTCCTGCGCATCCCGGCGCAGGAGTCCGACGCACGCGCCGGCCAGCCCTACTGGTGCAACGGCTGGCTGCCGGGGCTGGACGCGGCCACGCTCTACGGCTTCATCGCCGCCTTCAAGCCCAAGCTGTACTGCGAAGTCGGCTCCGGACACTCGACGCGCTTTGCCGCCGAGGCGAAGCGGGTGCACAGCCCGCACACGCACATCCTCTCGATCGACCCCGCGCCGCGCGCCGAGATCGCGGCGCTCGCCGACACGCGGGTGGACAGGCCGCTGCAGGACTGCGACCCGGCGCTCTTCGCGCTGCTCGAGCCGAACGACATCTTCTTCCTCGACGGCTCGCACCGCGTGCTGCAGAACTCCGACGTCAGCGTCTTCTTCCTCGAGGTGCTGCAGGTGCTGAAGCCCGGCGTCGTGATCCACATCCACGACATCTTCTGGCCCGCCGACTACCCGCCGCACTGGCAGGCGCGCATGTATTCCGAGCAGTACATGCTGGGCCTGCTGCTGCTCTACGCGGCCGACAAGTTCGAGGTCCTGATGCCCAACGCCTGGGTCTCGAAGCAGCCCGCGCTGAAGGCGCTGCTCGACCCGTTGTGGAACGCGCCCGCGGTGCAGGGCATCGCCGCCGGCGGCGGCGGCTTCTGGATGCGCAAGCGCGCCTGAGCGGCCGCCCGCAGGCCGCGGCTTGCGGGGGATCAAGCCCGGCGCCACGGCCGGCGCATCCAATGGTGGCGACCCCCTCAGCCGCCACGGAGTCGCCATGCGTGCCTTTCCCCTGCAACGCCTGCTCCTGCTGTTGACGGCCACCCTGGCGCTCGCCGCGCCGGCGCGGGCCGTCACCCCGGCCGAACTGCTGGCCGGCTACGAGGCCAAGGCCGGCGCGCCGGGCTCGGCGGAGCGCGGCAAGCGCCTGTTCACCACCAACTTCGGCAAGCCGCTCGGCTGGAGCTGTTCGTCGTGCCACACCGACGACCCCACCAAGCCCGGCACGGACGACGTCACCGGCAAGCCCATCGAGCCGATGGCGCCGGCCGTGAACCCGGCGCGCTTCATCGACCGCCTCAAGGTGGAGAACAAGCTGCGCCTGAACTGCAACGACGTCGTCGGGCGCGAGTGCACGGCGCAGGAGAAGGCCGACCTGCTGGCCTGGCTGCTCGGCTTCAAGCGCTGAAGGTCAGGCGCTGAACGTCAAGCGCTGAACGTCAAGTGGTAAGCGCCGGCGCCAGCCGCCGCCCGAGCGCCGATGGGCGGGCGGCGAGGAAGTGCCGCAGCCGCTGCGGATAGTCCGGCTGCACGGCCGCGGCCACCGAAGGCCGCCGCGCCAGCGCATCGCGCCAGCGCGCCACCTTGTCCAGCCCCGGCCAGAAGCCGAAGTCGGCGATCTCGTCGAAGGTGTCGAAGTAGCGGAACACCGGCCCGAAGGCGGCGTCGACGAGGCTGAATGCCGGGCCCGCGAAGTACGGCCCTTCGCCGAGCACGGCCTCCAGCTGCAGCAGGCGGGCGCGGATCTCGCCGGCGCGCGCAGCCAGCGCCGCCTCGTCGGGTGCGTTGTAGAAGGCCGCGATCGTGTTCAGCAGCGCCGAGCCGAACTCGACCCAGGCGCGGTGGCGGGCGCGCTGCAGCGCGTTCGCCGGGTGCAGGCGCGGCAGCGCCGTCTCGTCGAGGTACTCGCAGATCACGGCCGACTCGAACAGCGCCTCGCCGCCGACCAGCAGCACCGGCGTCTTGCCGAGCGGCGAGACCTTCAGGAACCAGTCGGGCTTGGCGGCGAGGTCGATGTCGCGGCGCTCGAAGGGCAGGCCCTTCTCGGCCAGCACGATGGCGGCGCGTTGCACGTAGGGGCACAGCCGGTGCGAGACCAGCACGGGCAGGGCGGAAGGATCCATGGCACGACTCCAGCGGGAAGGACGATGGGCCCACTGTAGGATTGCCGAATCGAAACCGGAATCGACGGATCGGCAAACGATGGTTGCATCCACGCAATACCGCATGGGGCCGGGCGACCTCGAGGTCACGCTCGCGCTGGTGCGCGGCGGCACGCTGGCCGCGGCCGGCGAGCGGCTGGGCGTGGACGCCTCCACCGTGTTCCGGTCGTTGCAGCGCATCGAGCGCGGGCTGGGCCGCCGCCTGTTCGAGCGCACGCGCTCGGGCTACCGGCCGACGGAGCTGGCCGCCGGCCTGGCCGAGCATGCCGAGCGCATGGAAGCGGCGGTGGAAGCAGCGCGCTCGGCCGTCGAATCGGCGCCGGCGCAGGTGTCGGGCACGGTGCGCATCACCACCACCGACACGCTGCTGCACGGGCTCGTCGCGCCCGCGCTGCGCGGTCTGCAGCAGGCCCACCCGCTGCTGCAGTACGAACTGCATACGGGCAACGAACTCGCCAGCCTGACGCGGCGCGACGCCGACATCGCCGTGCGGGCCACGCGGCGCCCGCCGCCGCACCTGGTGGGCAAGCAGGTCGGGCCGATCCGGGTGGCGCTCTACGCAGCGCGCAAGGGCGGCGTGCGCCGCTTCGCCGACGTCGAGGCCGGCCGCGCCGACTGGGTGGCGCCCGACGACGTGCTGCCCGAACACCCTTCGGTGGTCTGGCGCAAGCGCCGCTTCCCGAAGCTGACGCCGCGCTACCGCGTGGGCAGCATCCTCTCGGTGCTGGAGCTGGTGGCGCTCGGGCTGGGCGTGGGGGTCCTGCCGCTGTTCCTGGCCGAAGGCCGCAAGGACGTGCTGCGGCTCACCGAGCCGATCGACGAATGCGAGACCGATCTCTGGCTGCTCACCCACCCCGAGGCGCGCCACCTGCGCCGCGTGGGCGCGGTCTACGGCCACCTGGCGCAGACGCTGCAGATGCCGTGACGCGCCACGCACCGGCCGCATCGGTGTCGTCCGCGGCTTCCGGAACACCGGAACGCCGGGCACCCATCCCGACCGCGTGGGCCTGTTCGCGCGCCAGGGCGTGCGCGTGATCCAGCTCACCGACAACGGCCGCAATGCGGTGGGCGACGGCGCCACCGTGCCCGACGACCGCGACCCGCTGCAGCGCATGAGCGACATCCGCCGCGGGCACCGCACGATCCGCGGCGGCCGGGTCTACGATCCGGCGGCGCTGGAACAGGCGCTGGGGATGCAGCCGCGATGAAGCCTTCGATCGAGCGATTCAACAGCGGGCAGGTGCTGCCCGCGCAGGTGCCCTTCCCGGAAGGGGTGCGCGTGGGCGACATGCTGTACCTCTCCGGCGCGCTGGGCAACGTGCCGGGCACGCTGCGGCTGGTGGAAGGCGGCCTGCGCGCCGAGGCGCGCCAGGCGCTGGAGAACGTGCGCACCGTGCTGCGCGGCCAGGGCCTGGACCTGCAGCACCTGGTGCGCTGCACCGTGATGCTGGCCGACATGGCCGACTGGCCGGCCTTCAACGAGGTCTACCGCGACTTCTTCGGCGCCACGCCGATGCCGGCGCGCAGCGCGCTCGGCTGCGACGGCCTGGCGCTGGGCGCGCGGGTCGAGATCGAATGCACCGCGGCGGCCCTGCCCGACGCTGGCGAAGGAGAACGATCGTGAGCGCGGCGGACGACGACGTCTTCCGCGTGCTGGCCGGCGTGACCACCGCCACGCTCACCACCGTGTTGCTGAAGAAGGGCCTGCGCAACGTGTGGATCCGCGGCGCGCTGCCGCTGGCGCCCGGCCAGCCGCGCACGGTGGGCCGCGCCTTCACGGTGCGCTTCGTGCCCGCGCGCGAGGACCTGGCGACACCCGAGTCGTGGGCCTCGCCAAAGTCCAGCCGCGGCGCGATCGAGGCCATGCCCGCCGGCTGCGTGGCCGTGGTCGACGCGATGGGCGTGAAGGACGCCGGCGTCTGGGGCGACATCCTGTGCGCGCGCATGGTCCGGCGCGGCGTGGCCGCGATGGTGACCGACGGCGTGGTGCGCGACCTCGCGGGCGTGCTCGGCACCGGCCTCAAGGTCTGGGCCGCCGGCGCGGCGGCGCCGCCTTCGGTGGCCGGGCTCACCTTCGTCGACTGGCAGCAGCCGGTGGGCTGCGGCGGCGTGGCGGTGTTCCCCGACGACGTGATCGTGGCCGACGCCGACGGCGCGGTGGTGGTACCGGCGGCGCTGCTGCACGAGGTGGCCGCGGCCGCCGAGGAACAGGAACGGCTGGAAGGCTGGATCCTCGAGCAGGTGCAGGCCGGCGCGGCGCTGCCCGGCCTGTACCCGCCGAACGCCGGGAACAAGGCGCGCTACGAGGCCAGCCGCAAGGGCTGACGGCGCGCGTCTCAGGCCGCCTGGCCCGAAGGCGCCGCCTCGCCGGGAGCCGCCGCGCGTGCCGACCAGCGCACGCAGTTGCGGCCGGCGCGTTTGGCTTCGTACAGCGCCTCGTCGGCGCGGCGCAGCACGTCGGCCAGCGTGTCGCCGGGGCCGAAGGCGGTGGCGCCGAAGCTCACGGTGACGCTGCGCCCGCCCAGCCGCGCCGAGGTGTCGAGCGCGCCGACCGCGATGCGCAGCGTGTCGGCCACCGCGAGCGCGCGCGCCTCGTCGGCGGCGGCCAGCACGAGCACGAATTCCTCGCCGCCGAGGCGGCCGAGCTCGGCGCCTGCGGGTGCCGAGGCGCGCAGGCTCTCGGCCACGGCGCGCAGGATGTCGTCGCCCGCCAGGTGGCCGTGCTCGTCGTTGATCGACTTGAAGTGGTCCAGGTCGCCGATGAGCAGCGCGCCGCTGCGCCCCTGCTCGAGCCGCTCCTCCAGGTGCTGCAGCACGCGCCGGCGGTTCGCCAGCTGGGTGAGCTCGTCGGTCATCGCCAGGCCGTGCATGCGCGAGCTGGCGCGCCAGTGCCGCCACAGCAGCGCCGACAGCCCCAGCGCCAGCACGCCCACCAGCACCAGCGAGACGGTGCGCAGGCGGTTCGCACGCTGCTCCTCGGCGAGCGCGCGTTCGGTGGCGGCGTTCTCGCGCTTCAGGGCGCGGTTCTCGCGCTCGGTGACGGCGCTCTCGAACTCGCCGCGCAGGCTGGCGAAGCGTTCCTCGATCTGGCGCTTGAGCAGCTGGTCCGAAGCCGCCTTGAAGGCGGTGGCGGTATCGAACGCGGCCTTGTAGTCGCCCAGCGCGGCCTGTGTGGCGGCCAGCTCGCCGCGCGTGGCGGTGGCCTCGGCGCGCGCGTCGGCCGCCTCGAAGATGGCCAGCGTGTCGTTGAGCACGGTCAGGCTCTCCGCCGGCCGGCGCAGCAGGCGCAGCGCGATGCCCTGCTGCAGCGAGACCTGCGCGCGCAGCCGCTGGTCGGGCGCCTGCGCCAGCAGCGCCTGCGCCGCCTTCGCGTAGCCGAGCGCGGCAGCGCCGTCGCCGTCGCGGTTGGCCACGCTGGCCAGCCCGCGCAGCGCGTAGGCGCGGCCGCGCGGATAACCCAGCTTCTCGCTCAGCGCGAGCGCGGCTTCGAAGGACTGGCGTGCCGCCGGGCGGTCGCCCAGGTTCTCCAGCGCGCGGCCCAGGTTGTGCAGCGTCACCGCCTGCTCGCGTTGCAGGCCCAGGCTGCGCTGGGTGGCCAGGGCCTGCTCGAAGTGGTGCCGGGCCTGCCCCGAATCGCCCAGGCGGTCGTACAGCAGCGCCACCGCGAGCAGCGTGTTCAGCCCTTCCTCCACCTTGTGCAGGCGGTCGTAGAGCTCGCTGGCGCGGCGCAGGTCGCCCAGGCCGGCGGCGAGGTCGCCGCGCACGCCGCGCAGGTAGCCGCGCTGGTACAGCGAGTTCGCCAGCACCTCGTCGTTGCGCGCCTGGCCGGCGAGGTCGACCGCGCGGTCGTAGAGCGCCATCGCCTGCGTGTTCTGGCCGGCCAGCTCCTGCAGCTCGCCTTCGCAGCCGAGCAGCATCGCCGCCAGCGCCGGCCGGCCGGCGCCCGAGAGCACCGCCTGGCCGGCCTGCAGGTGGCGCAGCGCGGCCGGGCGGTCGCGTTCGCTGAAGTAGTCGCACAGCTGCGCGTGCGCCTGCGCCTCGAGGTCGGCGTCGGGTTCGCGCGCCAGCTGCTCGAGCGCCTGCTCGGCGAGGGCGCGGCTGCGCTCGGGGTCCACGCGCACGGCGGCCTTGCTCTGCTCCAGCAGCGCCGCCGCGCTGTCGGCCCCCGCCGCCGGGGCCGACAGCGCCGCGGCGAGGACGATGAAGGCGAAGGCACGCGAGCCGGAATGCATGGAAACCGCCGCCGGGCGGAGGGTGCTGCGGAATCTCCATTGTCGCCGCAGCGCGGCGCGTGCCGGCGCGACCTCAGCGCTTGAGCTCGCGGCGCTTGTCGCGCACCTCGCGCCAGCCCTCGGCGTCGGGCAGCGCGGGCTTGGTGCGCGTGATCGGCTTCCACACGAGGGAGAGCTCGGCGTTGAGCGGGGTGAAGTCCAGCTGGTCCGAGGGCACGTCTTCCTCGGCGTAGATGGCGTTGACCGGGCATTCGGGCACGCAGACGGCGCAGTCGATGCAGTCGCGCGGGTCGATGGCCAGGAAGTTGGGCCCCTCGCGGAACGCGTCCACCGGGCAGACGTCGACGCAGTCGGTGTACTTGCAGCGGATGCAGGCCTCGGTGACGACGAAGGTCATGCGTGACTTTGAAGATGTATTGAAGATATAGCTTAAAACCCGCGGCCCCGGCAGGCAAGCGAAGGCAGGGTCGACCGTGCGGGATTCGCCGTGGCGGCGCCCGCCGCGTCAGCCCCGCGCCAGCCGCGCAGCCCTACAATGGTGCGGCGCAACATGCGCGCCGGAGGAAGACATGGAATTCGCGAATCGAGTGGCCGTCATCACCGGCGGCGGCAGCGGCATCGGCCGCGCGGTGGCGACGGCGATGGCGCACCGCGGCGTCGCCGCGGTGGCGCTGGTGGACATGAGCGAGGCGATCGAGGACGTCGCCGAGAAGCTCAACGCCGAGGTCGGCCGAACGGTCGCGATCCCGTTCCAGGGCAACGCCACCGACGAGCGCTTCCGCGCCCAGGTGTTCGATTCCATCAGCGGCCGCTTCGGCCCGGTCTCGCTGTGCGTGCCGGCGGCCGGCATCACGCGCGACGACCTCGCGATCCGGATCGACAAGAACACCGGCAAGGCGCGCATCTACCCGCAGGAGCAGTTCAAGCTGGTGGTCGACGTGAACCTCATCGCGCCGGTGTACTGGGCGCTGGAGATGATCGCGCGCATCGCCGAGGACCGGTCGGCCAAGGGCCTGAAGCGCTGGCAGGCCGAGGAAGGCGTGCAGGGCTCGGTGGTCTTCATCGGCTCGATCTCCTCGCAGGGCAACCGCGGCCAGATCTCCTACGCCAGCACCAAGGCCGGCCTCGAGGGCGCGGCGGCCACGATCATGAAGGAAGCCATCTTCCACGGCGTGCGCTGCGGCGTCATCCACCCCGGGTTCACCGACACGCCGATGGTGCGCCAGATGGGCATGGACTACGTGGCCAAGAACATCCTGCCGTACACGCAGCTGGGTCGCCTGATCCGGCCCGAGGAGATCGCCGACGCGATCTGCTTCATGCTCGCCAATTCGGCCGTGAGCGGCGAGCTCTGGGTCGACGCCGGCTGGCACGCGCCGGCCTGACCGCCGCGGGGCAGGGCCCCGCCATTCCCGGCCACGCCAGATCGAAAACGACGGAGGAGCAACGATGGCCAGCAAGGAAAAGCGCCCCGCGCCGAGCGCGGCGGACTTCGACAGCCAGCTGCGGGCGCAGCTGGGACAGATGACCTCGGGCCTCGCGCCCACCGCCTTCACCGCCGCCTGGTCCGACTGGGCGATGCACCTGGCGCAGGCGCCGGCGCGGCGCGCCGAGATCCGCCGCCAGGCGCTGCTGCGCGCGCAGGACACCTGGGCCTTCGCCTGGCGCGCGATGGGCGGCCAGCCGCTGGCGCCGGCCGAAGGCTTCGAAGGCCCGGCCGACCGCCGCTTCACCGGCGAGGCCTGGTCGAAGTTCCCGTACAACGTGTGGGCGCGCGCCTTCCGCAACCAGGCCGAGCTCATGAAGTCGGCGGTGCAGGACGTCGAAGGCGTGAGCGAGGACCACGGCGGCCTGGTCGACTTCAGCCTGCGGCTGCTGCTGGACGCGGCCTCGCCCTCCAACTTCCTGCCCACCAACCCCGAGCTGCTGGAGAAGACGCAGGCCGAAGGCGGGCAGAACCTCGTGCGCGGGGTGCAGAACTGGTTCGACGACCTGAAGCGCACGCTCGAAGGCCTGCCGCCCGCAGGCACCGACGCCTTCGAGGTCGGCAAGT
This sequence comes from uncultured Rubrivivax sp., assembly GCA_964454485.1. Classification (GTDB taxonomy): domain Bacteria; phylum Pseudomonadota; class Gammaproteobacteria; order Burkholderiales; family Burkholderiaceae_C; genus Rubrivivax. Next base: position 29,993 of record CAYVXO010000008.1, on the reverse strand, counting down.
CGGTCGCGGTGACGCCGGGCCAGGTGGTCTACCGCAACGAACTCGTCGAGCTGATCCAGTACTCGCCCTCGACGCCGAAGGTGCACGCCGAGCCGGTGGTCATCTGGCCGGCGTGGATCATGAAGTACTACATCCTCGACCTGAGCCCGCGCAACTCGCTCGTGAAGTACCTGGTCGACCAGGGGCACACGGTATTCATGGTGTCGTGGAAGAACCCGGGCGAGGAAGACCGGGACGTCAGCCTTCACGACTACGTGGCGAAGGGCTTCCGCGCGCCGCTGGATGCCGTCACCGCCATTTGCCCCAAGCGCAAGGCGCACGCGGTGGGCTACTGCATCGGCGGCACGCTGCTGGCCATCGGCGCTTCGCTGCTCGGGCGCGAACGCGACGAGCGGCTCGCGTCGGTGACGCTGTTCGCCGCCCAGACGGACTTCTCCGAACCCGGCGAGCTGGCCTTCTTCATCAACCCCAGCCAGCTGGCGATGCTGGACGCGTCGATGCAGCGCAAGGGCGTGCTCGAAAGCCGCGAGATGGGCGGCGCCTTCGTGCTGCTGCGCGCGCAGGATCTGCTGTGGCAGCCCATGGTCGACAACTACCTGAAGGGCGAGCGCACCCCGATGATCGACCTGATGGCGTGGAACGCCGACGGCACGCGCATGCCATGCCGCATGCATTCGGAGTACCTGTACCGCCTGTACCTGGACAACGAGCTGGCGACCAACCGCATGCCGATGGACGGCAAGGTGGTGCGGCTGTCCGACATCCGGGTGCCGATGTTCGTGGTCGGCACCGAGGCCGACCACGTGGCGCCCTGGAAGTCGGTCTACAAGGTCGACAACCTGGTGCGCAGCGACGACTTCACCTTCCTGCTCACCGCCGGCGGCCACAACGCCGGCATCGTGTGCGGACCGGTGCACCCGAAGCGCCACTACCGCATCCGCACCCGCCGCCTGGTCGACCCCCACCTGGCGCCCGAGGAATGGTTCGCCGAGGCCGAGCACCACCCCGGCGCCTGGTGGCCGGCGTGGCAGCAATGGCTGGCCGCCCGCTCGGGGCCGATGGGCAAGCCGCCCGCGATGGGCGCGCCGGCCAAGGGCTACAAGGTGCTGGAGGCGGCGCCGGGGCAGTACGTGCGGCAGCGCTGAGGCGCTCCGCAGCCCCGACGCATCGGCAGTCTTCAGGATGGTCCGGCGGGCCCGAGCCGCTATAACAGCGCTCGCCGTGCCGGACGTCCCGGCCGAGGAGACGGCCATGTCGTTTCGAAGAACCAGGATCGTCGCGTTCGCCTTGCTGGGCCTGGTCGCTTTCGCCTGCGTGCGCGCGCAGCCGGTGGCCGACACGCTGGTGCCGGCCGACCTCGCGGAACCGAAGTGCAGCGTTGGCTGGGACTACGACGCCGCCAAGAAGGCCTGCGTCGCCAACAGCGCGAGCATCGGCAAGCTGACCGGGACCTCGTGCACGAACGCCGGCTTCGCACTCAACGCCGCTACCGGCAAATGCGAGCAGGGCACGGCCAAGGCGCCGGAGGCGGCCTGCACGCCGCTGGCGGGCATGACCGCCAGCGCCAAGGACGGCAAGTGCCAATACACGCGCACGCTGGCCACCAGCGCACCCGGCGCCTTCCTGGGCGACTGCTTCGTCATCAGGGCGGTGCCCGAGAACACCACGCTCAAGGGCGGTGAGATCTACTACACGAGCGGCCAGGTCAACCGCGAGAACGGCGACGCGCTCCTGACGCTGGTGGAAGCCAAGGAGGGCTCGCTGATCGGCTGCACGCCCAAGAAGGACGGGCTCAAGGTGCAGGTCGCTTCCAGCGCGCTGATGGATTCGGCCGCCGAACGCCGGGGCTTCAGCTTCGGCTTCCTGACCATGCCCTACAAGTACTTCCCGAAGCAGCGCAGCTTCGTCGTCAACGCACCGGTCGGCGGCTACTTTGGGTGGCGCAACGGCGACTTCGGTTCCGGCAGAACCTACGCCGCCGCGGTGACGCTGAGCTCGGTGGTGGCCGAAAAGCTGGATCCGACGGCGACGGACGACAACGGCCAGCCGGTGCGCAAGGTCACGGGGCAGACCAACGTGCCGGCGCTTTCGCTGGCCGTCGGCATGATCTTCGACGTGCTGAAGACGCCGCGCGGCAAGCCCTTCAAGGCCGGCTTCTTCATCGGCCAGGACCTGGTGAACCAGGACCCCAGCTTCGACTACCGGTTCAATCGCAAGACCTGGATCGCGCTGCAGCTGGGCTACGACTTCACCGACAACTGAGGGCCGGCTCCGGGTCGCGACGGGTGCGGGGCGCGGGGCGGGGCGCCCATAATGGGCCGCCCCTTTTTTGACCCCATGCCCGCCATGACCCTCACCCCCGCCGCCCGCCGCGACGCCACCCACCACCTGCACCCCTACACCCAGCTGCGCCAGCTGGAGCAGGAAGGTCCGCTGGTCATCGTGCGCGGCGAAGGCGTGCGCGTCTTCGACGAGCAGGGCAACGCCTACATCGAGGGCATGGCGGGGCTGTGGTGCGCTTCGCTCGGCTTCTACGAGAACCGCCTGGTGGAAGCGGCGCACCGGCAGATGCAGACGCTGCCGTACTACCACGCGTTTTCGGGCAAGGTGCCGGGCCCGGTGACCGACTTGGTGGAGACCATGATCCGCTGGGCGCCCACGCCCGAGCTCACGCGCGTGCTGTTCGCCAACAGCGGCTCGGAGTCGAACGACACCGCCTTCAAGCTGGTGCGCTACTTCCACAACGCCATCGGCCAGCCGGCGAAGAAGAAGATCATCGCGCGCAACCTGGGCTACCACGGCGTCACCGCGGCGGCGGCGTCGATGTCGGGCATCCCCAGCATGCACCAGCACTTCGACCTGCCGCTCGAAGGCGTGCTGCGCGTGAGCGCGCCGCACCGCTACCGCTTCGGGCTCGAAGGCGAGAGCGAGGCGCAGTTCGTCGACCGCCTGGCGCGCGAACTGGAAGAGCTCATCGCGCGCGAAGGCGCCGACACCATCGGCGGCTTCATCGCCGAGCCGGTGCAGGGCGCCGGCGGCGTGATCATCCCGCCGCCGGGCTACTTCGAGGCCATCCAGGCCATCCTGAAGAAGCACCGGATCCTGCTGCTCGTCGACGAGGTCATCACCGGCTTCGGCCGCCTGGGGCAGCGTTTCGGCACCAACGTGTACGGTCTCAAGCCCGACCTGCTGACGGTGGCCAAGATGCTCACCTCGGCCTACGTGCCGATGTCGGCGCTGTACGTCAGCGACCGCATCTACCAGGCGGTGGCCGACACCAGCGCCGCGGTCGGCACCTTCGGCCACGGCTACACCTACAGCGGCCACCCGCTGGCCTGCGCGGTGGCGATGGAGACGCTGAAGATCTACGAGACCGACGACGTCGTCGGCCACGTGCAGAAGGTGGCGCCGCGCCTGCAGGCGGGCCTGCGCAAGTTTGCCGGCCACCCCATCGTGGGCGAGGTGCGCGGGCTCGGGCTCATCGGCGCCATCGAGCTGGCGGCCGACCCCGCGAAGCGCCAGCCCTTCGACCCCAAGCGCGGCGTCGGCGGCTACTTCGTGAAGCGCGCACAGGCGCACGGCCTCATCACACGCGTGCTGGGCGGCGACGTGATCGCGTTCTCGCCGCCGCTCGTCATCAGCGAAGCCGAGATCGACGCCATGATGGACAGCGCCGCGAAGGCGCTCGAAGACACCCACGCCTGGGTGCGTTCGTGGCCCTGATCGAGTTCGAGGGCGTCGCCAAGCAGTACCCGGGCAACGCCCAGGCGGCGGTCGAGAACCTCGATCTCTCCATCGAGGCCGGCGAGTTCCTCACCCTGCTGGGCCCTTCGGGCTCCGGCAAGACCACCACGCTGATGCTGCTGGCCGGCTTCGAGCAGCCCACGCGCGGCAGCATCCGCCTGGACGGCAAGCCGATCGAGAGCCTGCCGCCGCACCAGCGCAACATGGGCGTGGTGTTCCAGAGCTATTCGCTCTTTCCCCACATGACGGTGGCGCAGAACGTGGCGTTCCCGCTCTCCGTTCGCAAGGTGGGCAAGGAAGAGCAGGAACGGCGCGTCGCCGCCGCGCTGGCCAAGGTGCGGCTGGCCGAATTCGCGGCGCGCAAGCCGCAGCAGTTGTCCGGCGGCCAGCAGCAGCGGGTGGCGCTGGCCCGCGCGCTGGTCTTCGAGCCGCGCCTGGTGCTGATGGACGAGCCGCTCTCGGCGCTGGACAAGAAGCTGCGCGAGGAGATGCAGCTGGAGATCCGCCGCCTGCACCGCGAGCTGGGCGTGACGATGGTCTTCGTCACCCACGACCAGTCGGAAGCGATGACCTTGTCCGACCGCGTGGCGCTCTTCAACCGCGGCCGCGTCGAGCAGCTGGGCACGCCGAAGGCGCTCTACGACGCGCCGGCGAATCCCTTCGTGGCCGGCTTCATCGGCGACAACAACCTCGTGCAGGGCCAGCGTGCCGGCGACGACGCGCTGCGCCTGCCCGATGGGTCCGTTCTTCGCGGACGCGCCGGCCGCCGCGAAGGCGGCGTGCAGGCCACGCTGTGCGTGCGCCCGGAGGCGCTGCGCCTGGCCGCTGACGCCGCGGCCGACAATCGCCTGCAGGGCACGCTGGTCGACGCCATGCACCAGGGCGACCACTGGCGGCTCATCGTGCAACTGGCCGGCGGGCCGCAGTGGTTCGCCAAGATCGCGCCGTCGGCATTGCCGCCGGGACTGTCCCCGGGGCAGCGGCTGGATGTGGGCTTCCGCGCCGCCGACGCCTGGGTCTACTGACTTTCAACGAGAGAGGAGAGAGACGACCATGACCAAGCAATTCATCGCCGGCGCCGCGCTGGCGCTCGTGGCCGCCGCCGCCGGCGCACAGTCGCACGACCTCACCATCGTGAGCTGGGGCGGCGCCTATCAGGACGGGCAGAAGGAAGTCTTCTTCAAGCCCTTCAACGCCACCGGCACCAAGCTCATCGACGAATCGTGGGACGGCGGCCTGGGCGTGCTGCGCACCAAGATCAAGGGCGGCAACAACAACTGGGACGTGGTGCAGGTGGAAGCCGACGAACTGGAAGTCGGCTGCGACGAAGGCCTGTACGAGAAGCTGGACGTGACGAAGATCGGCGGCGCCGCGCGCTACCTGCCCGGTACGGTGCACGCCTGCGGCGTCGGCGCCATCATCTACAACCTGGTGCTGGCCTACGACGGCGACAAGACCAAGACCGCGCCCACCGGCTGGGCCGACTTCTTCGACAGCAAGAAATTCCCGGGCAAGCGCGCCATCCGCAACGGCGCGAAGTGGAACCTGGAAGTGGCGCTCATCGCCGACGGCGTGCCTTCGAAGGACGTCTACAAGGTGCTGCGCACGCCCGAGGGCGTGGAGCGCGCGTTCAGGAAGCTCGACACCATCAAGCCCGACCTCGTGTTCTGGAAGAGCGGCGCGCAGCCGCCGCAGATGCTGGCGGCCGGCGACGTGGTCTTCACCACCGCCTACAACGGCCGCATCACCGCCGCCAACGAGAAGGACAAGAAGAACTTCAAGATGGTCTGGAAGGACACGCCCTACACGATGGACAGCTGGGTCATCATGAAGGGCACGCCCAACAAGGCCAACGCCGAGAAGCTGGTCGAATTCCTGGGCCGGCCGGAGAACCAGGCCAAGCTGCCGAAGTACATCCGCTACGGCGTCACGGCCGCGGCGGCCACGCCGATGATCGACAAGTCGCTGATGGGCGAACTGCCGACCAACCCCGAGATCCTGAAGCAGGCCTTCGCCGAAGACCCGAAGTTCTGGATCGACAACGGCGACAAGCTGGCCGAGCGCTGGACCAAGTGGGCTGGAACGAAGTGACGGTCCCACCTGCTGATACTGTCCGGCACCAAGCAAGCGGAAGCGCGTGAAGACGGGGCAGCGCGCCGCGCTGCTGGCGCCGCTGGCGGCCTTCCTGGTCGTCTTCTTCGTCGTGCCGCTGGGCTGGCTGCTCTCGCTGGCGGTGCGCGAAAGCGAGGTGCCCCGCGCGCTGCCCAACACGCTGGCGGCGCTGCGCGGCTGGCAACCCGAAGCCCCGCTGCCGGCGCCGCTGTTCCCCGCCTTCGCGAAGGACCTGGTGGCCGCGCGCGAGGCCGGCACGCTGGCCGACGCCGCGCGCCGGCTCAACTACGAAGTGAACGGCGTGCGCAGCACGCTGATGCGCGCCGCGCGCAGCGCCGGCAGCGCCGAGGCCGGCACGCCGATGACGGCCGCCTTCTTCGCCGAGGTGGACCCGGCGCTGGCGAGCCCGGAGTTCTTCGCCGCCGTGCAGCGCGCGCAGGGGCCGGTGTCGAGCTACTACCTACTGGCCTCGCTCGACCTGGCGCGCAACGTGAAAGGGCAGATCGAGCACGTGGCGGAGACCAACCGCATCTACGTCTCGGTGCTGCTGCGCACGCTGCGCATCAGCCTGGCGGTCACGCTCCTGTGCCTGGCGCTGGGCTTCCCGGTGGCGCTGCTGCTCACGCAGGTGAAGGAACGTACGGCCGACTGGCTGATGATCCTGGTGCTGCTGCCGTTCTGGACCTCGCTGCTGGTGCGCACCGCGGCCTGGGTGGTGGTGCTGCAGCGCGAAGGCATGGTCAACGGCCTGCTCATCAAGCTGGGCCTGGTGGCCGAGCCGCTGACGCTCATCTACAACCGCACCGGGGTGCTGGTGGCGATGACGCACGTGCTGCTGCCCTTCATGATCCTGCCGCTGTACAGCGTGCTGAAGAACATCCCGCCGCACTACCTGCGCGCGGCGGCCAGCCTGGGGGCGCCGCCGTTCACCGCCTTCCGCCGCGTCTACCTGCCGATCGCGGCGCCGGGCATCGCCTCCGGTTCGCTGATGGTCTTCATCCTCGCGCTGGGCTACTACATCACGCCGGCGCTGGTGGGCGGCGGGTCGGACCAGATGCTGTCGTACTTCGTCGCCACCTACACCACCGACACCGGCAACTGGGGCCTGGCGGCGGCGCTGGGCCTGCTGATGCTGGTGACGACGCTGGTGCTGTACGCGGCGGCGCACAAGCTGTCCGGCGGGCGGACGATGGCGGTGGCCTGAGCCATGTCCCGCCTCGCCTTCCGCCTTTACCACTTGTATTGCGCGCTGGTGTTCGCGTTCCTGCTCGTGCCCATCGCCGCCATCGTGCCGCTCTCGTTTTCCAGCGGCTCGTTCCTGGCCTACCCGCTGCCGGGCTGGTCGCTGCGCTGGTATGCCGAAGTGCTGGGCGGCGGGCGCTGGCTGAAGGCGCTGGGCAATTCGCTCTGGGTCGGGGCCTGGGCGACGCTGCTCTCGGTGATCCTCGGCACGCTGGCGGCGCTGGGGCTGGCGCGCGCGCGCGGGCTGTGGGCCGGGGCGGTGAAGGTGCTGCTGCTCAGCCCGATGATCGTGCCGGTGATCCTGGTGGCGGTGGGCTCTTACTTCTTCCTCGCGCCGCTGGCGCTCACCAGCACCTACACCGGGCTCGTGCTGGCGCACACCGTGATCGCGGTGCCCTTCGTGGTGGTGCCGGTGCTCACCGCGCTGGACCTGCTGGACCCGAACCTGGCGCGCGCGGCCGCCGCCTGCGGCGCGCCGCCGGCCACCGCCTTCCTGCGCGTGACGCTGCCGTCCATCGTGCCGGCCATGGCCTCGGGCGCGCTGTTCGCGTTCGCGGCCTCGTTCGACGACGTGGTGATCGCGCTGCTCGTCGCCGGCCCCGACCAGCGCACGCTGCCGCGCGAGATGTTCAGCGGCCTGCGCGACAGCATCACGCCGGCGCTCACCGCGGTGGCGACGATCATGATCGTGTTCTCGACCACGCTGTTCCTGCTGATGCAGGGGCTGCAGCGGCGCGCGCGCCAGCGCGTGGCACTGGCGCGCTGACCCTCAGGCTTCAGGGCTGCGCGTAGCAGCCGGCGGGGCTGGAGAGCACCTTCTCGCCGCAATGCGTGACGAGCGCGGCGCGCCTGGCCGCCGCCTCCAGGCGGTCGGCCAGGGCGCCGATCTCGCCCACCACGTGGCCGTCGAGGTTGGCGATGCGCAGCGGGTTGCCCGGCTCCTGTGCCGTGGCGCCGTACTGCGCCGCCACCAGCTGCGCGTCGGCGCTGCGCACCACTTCGGCGAGTGCCTGGCGTTCCTCCTCCAGCGCGGCGGCTTCCACCTGCAGCACCTCGGCGTCGCGGGCGCGCAGCAGCGGCATCATCAGGGCGACGATCTTCGCCTGCTCGGCCCGGCACTCGGGGCGGCCGCCGCCCTCCCCGTCGCACACCAGCTGCCGGCGCGGGAATCTCGCGGTGTACTTCGCCTCGATCGCCGCCACCTTCTTCTCCACCTCGCCCCAGCGGCGCTGCCGCGCGGCCTGGCGCGCGGCCAGGTTCTCCGGCTGCATCAGGGCCTGGCCGAAGTCGGCGGCGGCCTTCACCGCGGGCGGGTCGTAGACCGGCGGGCCCGAAGTGCGCAGGCCCATGCCTTGCGACATCGCGGCCGACAGCGCCATCAGCTCGTTCGGCGGCATCGAGCGCATGCGCGCCTGCACCTCGGCCGCGTAGGCCTTGTCGGTCTGCATGCGCGTCACGTCGATGCCCACGCCGGCGGCGGCGCGCTGCACCTGGTCGGGCGAGGTCGGGCCGCCCAGGCGGGCCTGGATGCGGGTGTCGGCCGCGGCGGCGTTGCGGCTCACGGTTTCGGCATGCGCCGCCAGGTCGGCCCTGAGCGCGACGAGGGCCGGAATCTGCTGGCGCGCGTCGACCAGCCGGTCGGCTTCCTGGGGCGTGAGCGGCGTCTTCGGCAAGCGGTTCAGGATCTGCAGCAGGGACTGCGGCTGCGCTTCGGCGGCCTCGGCCGGCTGGCACCAGGCGCTGGCCAGGGCCAGCACCGCCGTGCCTGCGATGAGGGTCAGTCGGCACATGGGGGTGGTTCCTTGGGATTTCATGGAGGGCATCGTCGCCGCCGGCGGCCCGGCTGCCATCGCCCAAAGGAACCATCGCCCCGCCGGCAGCGGGCCATCGCGTGGCTCGGGGGTGTGCGGTCACGATCAGAGTCTCCGTGCGGCGCGGCTCGCCTCGCTCGACCCACAGCTCCGGCAGGCCGGAATGACGCTGCCCGTCGCCTGGGCGCCGCCGGCTTGCCGGCCGCGCAGCGCCAGCACGCGTCCAAGCCCGATGCATTGCCCGACCGCCGTCTTGTCACACCCGCATACCTGGGGTCTTCCCGGCGTGGCACGCTTGCGGGCATGAACCGAACGCTCAAGATCGTGCTGTTCTCGCTGCTCGGGCTGGTGGCCCTGGTGGTGGCGGTGCTGGCGGTGGTGCTGGCCACCTTCGACCCGAACGCCTGGAAGTCGGTCGCCATCGACCGCGTGAAACAGCAGTACGGCCGCACGCTGGCGATTCCGGGCCCGCTCTCGCTCACGCTGTTCCCGCGCCTGGGCGTGCGCACCGGCGAGGTGTCGCTGTCGGAAGCGGGCAGCACCAGGCCCTTCGCGGCGCTGAAGTCGGCGCAGGTCTCGCTGGCGCTGTGGCCGCTGCTGCAGCGGCGCGTGGAGGTGGACCGCGTGACGGTCGACGGCCTCTCGGTGCGTGTCGAAAAGGGGGCCGACGGCCGCCTGAGCATCGACGACCTGCTGGGCCAGCCCGCGCCGGCCGCGCCCGCGGCTTCGGCGGCCGCCCCGGGCCAGCCGCTGGCGCTGGACATTGGCGGCCTCGCGCTGCGCGACGCCACGCTGGTGTTCGACGACCGCCAGGCCAGGCGCCGCGTGGAGCTGGCGCAGGCCGGCATCGAACTCGGCCGCGTGGTGCCGGGGCGGCCGGCCGACTTCGCCTTCCAGGGCCGGCTGAAGGTGGATGCGCCGGCCACCGACGTGGCGCTGTCGCTCAAGACCACGCTGCAGATCGACCCCGCCACGCACCGCCTGCTGCTGCAGAAGCTGGACGCCGCGGTCGAAGGCGGACTGGCCGGGCTCGCGGGCGCGAAGGCCACGCTGCGCGGCGACCTGGACCTGGACAGCGCCACCTCGTCGTTCAAGGCGAAGGCCTTCGAACTCGGCTTCGACAGCCGTGCTCCGGCGCTGCGGGCGAAGCTGGCGGTGCCGGCGCTCGAAGGCGACACGCAGGGGCTGCGCCTGCCGGCGCTGAACGCGAGCGCCTCGCTGCCCAACCCGAAGGGCGGCACGGTCGCGCTCAAGGCCGACGGCAAGGCCACGCTGCACCTGGGCGCGAAGCCGGGGCTCGAAGCGCAGCTCGCCGGCACGCTGGACGAGAGCCGCTTCGATGCGAAGCTCTCGATGCCCACGCTGTCGCCGGCGGCGTACCGCTTCGACGTCGGCATCGACAAGCTGGACCTCGACCGCTACCGCAAGGCCGAGAGCGCGCCCGCGCCCGCCGCCGCCGCATCGGCACCGGAAGCACCGCTGGACCTGTCGGCGCTGCGCACCCTGGACGCCGCCGGCAGCCTGCGCGTGGGCGCGCTGCAGGTCATGAACCTGAAGCTGCACAACCTGAAGGCCGAGCTGCACGCCGCCGGCGGTCAGCTGGTGCTGAACCCGCTCTCGCTGGACCTGTACCAGGGGCGCGCCAGCGGCAGCCTCGCGCTGGCCGCGGCGGCGATGCCGCGGGTGGCGCTCAAGCAGACGCTGGCCGACATCGGCCTCGGCCCGCTGCTGGCCGACCTGCTGGGCAAGGCGCCCGTCGAAGGGCGCGGCAGCGTCGTGCTTGACGTGCAGGCGCAGGGCAGCACCGTGACGGCGATGAAGAAGGCGCTCGCCGGCAGCGCGCGCGCCGAACTGCGCGACGGCGCGGTCAAGGGCTTCAACATCGGCCAGGCCATCCGCGACGCGAAGGCGAAGCTCAAGGGTGAAGGCGGCACCGGCGCGCCTTCGCAGAGCACCGACTTCAGCGAGCTCACCGCCAGCTTCGCCATCGCCGTCGGCGTGGCGCACAACGACGACCTGCAGGCCAAGAGCCCGCTGCTGCGCGTGGGCGGCGCGGGCGACATCGACCTCGGCGAGAGCCGGCTCGACTACGTGGTGAAAGCCACCGTGGTCGACTCGCTCAAGGGCCAGGGCGGCGCCGAACTGGACGCGCTGCGCGGCCAGACGGTGCCGGTGAAGCTCTACGGCCCCTTCAGCGCGATCGGCTGGAAGGTCGACTTCGGCGCCATGGTCTCCGGCGCCACGAAGCAGAAGGTCGAGGCGGCGAAGGATAAGGTCGAGGAGAAGGCGAAGGAGAAGGCGAAGGAGAAGCTGAAGGGCCTGTTCGGGCGCTGAGGCTCAGGCGCCGGCCAGCCGCCGCACCTCGGCCGGCGCCACGCCCAGCTTGCCGGCCGCCGCCAGGATCTCCTGCCAGGTGGTGCCGTCGATCGGAATGCCTTCGGCGCTGCGCTGGGCGCGCATCGCGCGCTCGGGTTCGCCGGCCAGCTGCACCGGCCCGTAGCCTTCGCGCGGCGGCGAAGCCTTGAGCCAGCCGATGAAGGTTTCGGCCTCGCGTTCGAAGGCCTCGCGCCCGCCCAGCGCCGCCGGGTCGACGACGACGCTGAACATGCCGTTGAGCACGCGCCGCTTGTCGATGTCCTCGTCGCGCTGCGTCATGCCGGCGGCGAGCGCGCCGCCCAGCAGTTCGCACATCACCGCCAGGCCGGAACCCTTGTGGCCGCCGAAGGCCAAGAGCGCGCCCAGCGGCGGCACCACGGTCCAGCGCGGTTCGCGCGTGGGGCGGCCCTGGTCGTCGATCAGGCAGTCCGGCGGCACCAGCTCGCCCTTGTTGTGCGCCACGCGCGTCTTGCCCTGCGCGATGACGCTGGTCGCGAAGTCCAGGATCACCGGTTCGCGGCCTGCAAGCGGCAGCCCGGCGCAGAAAGGGTTGGTGCCGAAGCGCGCGTCGGCGCCGCCGAAGGGCGCGACGATGGGGCGCGCGATCACGTTGACGAAGTGGATCGACAGCAGCCCCGCGGCCGCCGCCTGCTCGGCCCAGGCGCCGATGCGGCCCAGGTGGTGCGCGTTGCCGAGCGCGACGATGCAGCTGCCGTGCGCGCGCGCGCGCTCGATGGCCAGCGCCATCGCCTCCTTGCCGATCACCTGGCCGAAGCCGGCGCCGCCGTCCAGCCGCAGCAGGCTGCCGCCGTCGTGCAGGACGCGCAGGTGGGTGTTGGGCTTCAGCCCGCCTTCGAGGAAGGCCTCGGCGTAGCGCGGCAGCATGCCCACGCCGTGCGAGTCGTGGCCGCGCAGGTTGGCTTCGATCAGGTTGCCGGCGACGGCCTGCACCTCGGCTTCTTCGCTGCCGAAGCCGCGCACCAGGCGCTGCATGGCCGCTTGCAGGCGCGGCAGGGGGACCAGGATGTCGTTCATGTTTTTCAGGTGCCGAGCTGGGCGGCCAGGTGGGTGAGCGAAGGGGCGCTGTAGTCGACCGGGAACGAGGCCGTCTTCTCGCCCTTGCCGCGGCCGTACTCGTCGGGCCGGGCGATGAAGGCGGTGCGCAGGCCGGTCGCTTCGGCGGCCTTCAGGTCCTCGGAATGGGCGGCCACCATCAGCACCTCGGCCGGTGCGCAGTCGAAGGCTTCGGCGGCGTTGAGGTAGACCACCGGCTTGGGTTTGTAGTCGCGCGCCAGCTCGGCGCCCAGGATCGCGTCCCAGGGGAAGCCGTTGCGGCGCGCCAGGTCGACCATGATCGAGATGTTGCCGTTCGAGCAGGGCGCGAGCCGGTAGCGTTCGCGCAGGCGCACGAGGCCGGGCGCCACGTCGGGCCAGGCATCCAGCCGGTGCCAGGCCAGGTTGAGCTCGCGCCGCGTCCATTCGTCGACGCGGTCGAGCTTGTAGTTCTTCAGCACCACGTCCAGGTTGCGCCGGTGCAGCACGTCGAGCTTGGAGAAGGGCAGCCGGCCCGAGCGCACTTCCTCCACCGCCGGCTGGTACTGGAAGCGCCAGGCGTCGGCGAAGGCCTCGGGGTCGTTGACCAGGTCGCCCAGGCGGCCCTTCACCTCGCGCGCGATCGAAGTGCGCCAGTCGACCAGGGTGCCGAAGACGTCGAAGACGAGGGCGCGGATCGTGGGCATGGCGGGCGGCTCCTCTGCGAAGAGGTCCGCATCGTAGGCCCTCGCGCGGGCGGCGGTCCGCTCGCCGCCCGCGGGGCCAAAGTTCAGCCGAGCTTGATCGGCACGAAGATCTTCTCGCCGTCGCGCCAGACCAGCAGCGCCACGTGCCGCGGCTTGGACTTCAGCACGCCCTGGACCTGATCGACGCTCTGCACCGGCTGGCCGTTGATGGCCAGCAGCACGTCGCCCGGCGTGACGCCGGCGCGCGCGGCGGGGCCGGCCACGTCCTCGACGACGAGGCCGCTGTCGACATGGGCCTGGCGCCGCTCGGCACTGCTGAGCGGGCGCAGCGCCAGGCCGAGCTGGCCGCCGGGGGCGGCGTCGCCGCTGTCGTCGGCCAGCGCCACCTTGCTGTCGGCGCTGCCGAGCTTGACCTCGATCTCGCGCGAGGACTTGTCGCGCCAGACCTCCAGCTTCACCTTGTCGCCCGGGGCCGAGAGGCCGATCAGGCTGGACAGCTGGCCCGAGCGCTCGACCGGCTCGCCGTTGACCTTGGTCACCACGTCGCCCGCCTTCAGGCCGGCGGTGGCGGCGGCGCTGTCGGCGGCGACGTTCGAGATCAGCGCGCCGTCCGGCTTCGAGAGGCCGAAGCTTTCGGCCAGGCCCTGGTTCAGGTCCTGCACCGTGACGCCCAGGCGCGCGTGGCTGGCCTTGCCGGTGGCGACGATCTGGCTCTTCACCTTCAGCGCCACGTCGATCGGGATCGAGAAGCTCAGGCCCTGGAAGCCGCCGCTCTGCGAATAGATCTGCGCGTTGATGCCGACCACCGCGCCGGTGCCGTCGAACAGCGGGCCGCCGGAATTGCCGGGGTTCACCGCCGCGTCGGTCTGGATGAAGGGCACCACCGCGTCGCCGGGCAGCGAACGGCCCTTGGCGCTGACGATGCCGCTGGTGGCCGTCTGCTCGAAGCCGTAGGGCGCGCCGATGGCCATCACGGGGTCGCCCACTTCCAGCTTCTTGGGGTCGCCCAGGCGCACCACGGGCAGGCCCTTGGCGTCGATCTTCAGCACCGCGATGTCGGTGGTGGGGTCGCTGCCCAGCACCTTGGCGGAGAACTCGCGCCGGTCGCTCAGCTTGACGGTGACCTCCTTCGCTTCGCGCACCACGTGGGCGTTGGTCAGGATCAGCCCGTCGGCGCTGACGATGAAGCCCGAGCCCTGGCCCCTGAACGGCACCGAAGGCGCCGGGCCGCGCCGGAACTGGAAGCCGGGCATGCCGCGGAAGAACTGGAAGAAGGGGTCGCTGTCGACCGAGGGGCCTTCATCGTCGCCGCTGCCGGTCTTGTGCATGCCTTCGACCGTGATGCCGACGACGGCGGGCGCGGACTGCCTGAAGATGGCGCGGTAGTCGGGGATCTGGCCTTGGGCCGGGATCATCGGCACCGCGGCCGGCGCGGCGGTCTCGGCGGTGGCGACGACGGCGGGCTTGTCGCCGGACTTTGCGCCCGGCTGCAGCCACGAAGGCAGGTTGAACGCGCCGGCAGCGCCGGCACCGAGCAGGCCACCCGCCACCAGGGCGGCGACCAGGGGCTTCATCTTCATCAGGGGCTCCTTGCGGGATGTCATGCCGCACAAGATAGGGCGCGCCGATGAGGCTTCGATGAGCCTTCGATGAAGCGAGGATTAAGCGGGAGGGAACGACACCGTGGCGCGCAGACCGCCGGCAGGCGACTCGCCCAGCTCGACCGTGGCGCCGTGCCGCTCGGCCACCGTGCGCACCAGCGCCAGGCCGAGGCCGCTGCCGTCGCCGTGCGAAGGGTCGCGCCGGTAGAAGCGGTCGAACACGCGTTCGCGGTCCTCGGGCGGGATGCCGGGGCCGGCGTCGTCGACCACGAGTTGCGGCGCGCCGCCCTCGATCGCCACGCGCACGTCCACCTTCGTGCCGGCCGGCGCGTAGCGCACCGCGTTGTCGACCAGGTTGCGCACCAGCACCGTGAGCGAAGCGGCGTCGCCCTGCAGCGGCACCGGCGCTTCGGCCTGCAGGTCGAGCTCGGTGCCCTTGGCCACGGCCAGCGGCACGGTGGCGGCGAGCGCGCCGCGCGCGATCTCGGCCAGGTCCACCGCGGCCTTGGGCAGGGCCGGCGCGCCGGGCTCGTTGCGCGCCAGCGCCAGCAGCTGCTCCACCAGCCAGGCGGTGCGCTCGATGCCTTCGCCGAGCGACCTCACCGCGGCGGCGCGCGCGCCGGCGTCGTCGGCGCGTTCGAGCAGCTTCAACTGCAGCTTGAGCGCGGTGAGCGGCGAGCGCAGCTCGTGCGCGGCGTCGGCGACGAAGGCGCGCTGGCGGTCCATCGACAGCGCCAGCCGCCCGAGCAGCGCGTTGAGCGCGCGCACGAGCGGCGCCAGCTCGTCGGGCAGCGCGGTTTCGGGCAGCGGCGCCAGCGATTCGGCGTCGCGCTCGCGCACCGCCTGCGCCACGCGCGCCAGCGGGCGCAAAGCGCGTGCGGCCAGCCACCACATCACCAGCGCCAGCAGCGGCGCCACCGCGGCCAGCGGCGCCACGGCGTGCAGCGCGGCGCCGGCGGCGAGCTGGCGGCGGATCTGGTTCGGCTGCGCGACCTGGATCACGCGCGTGCCGGTCAGCACGCTGAAGGTGCGCCACGACTGACCGCCCGCGCTGACGTCGGCGAAACCGAGCAACGCGCGCGAAGGCAGCTGCTCGTGCTGGCGCGACGCGTAGATGGCGCGGCCGTCGGCGCTCCAGATCTGGATCACGAAGTCCAGCTTCTCGTCGGCCAGCGCGCCGGCCTGGTCGGGCGCGATCTCGCCCTGGTCGCGCAGCGAAAGCGCCATCTGGCGCAGCTGGTAGTCGAACAGCGCCTCGGTCTCGGCGAGCACGTTGCGGTAGGTGACGCCGCCCATCGCGAGCGCCGCCACCGCCAGCAGCGCCACCAGCAGCGCGAGCAGGCGCGCGCGGATGGAGTTCATGCGGGCGCCAGGAAGTAGCCCACCCCGCGCATGTTGCGGATGAAGTCGGCCCCCAGCTTGCGCCGCAGCTGCAGCACGTAGACCGAGACGGCGTTGCTCTCCACGGCTTCGCCCCAGCCGTAGAGCCGGTCTTCCAGCTGCGCGCGCGAGAGCACCGCGCCGGGGCGCTGCATGAGCGCTTCCAGCACCGCGAACTCGCGCGCCGACAGCAGCACCGGCTGGCCGTCCTTCGTGACCTGGCGCGTCGCCGGGTCCAGCGTGACGCCGGCGTGGCTGAGCACCGGCTCACCGCGGCCGCCCTGGCGGCGCATGACGGCGCGGATGCGCGCGTTCAACTCGTCCAGTTCAAACGGCTTGACCAGGTAGTCGTCGGCGCCGCTGTCCAGGCCCTTCACGCGGTCGCCCGGGGCGTCGCGCGCGGTCAGCACGATCACCGGCGTGGCGTCGCGGCGGGCGCGCAGTTCGCGCAACAGGGTCAGGCCGTCGGCCGGTTCGCCGCCGGCGCTGGCCGGCAGGCCCAGGTCGAGCAGCACCAGATCGAAGTGCTCACTTGCGAGGCTGGCGCGTGCCGCCGCGAGGTCGCGCACCCAGTCGACGGCGTGTCCTTCCAGCTTGAGGGCCGTGCGCAGGCCCTCGCCGATCATGCGGTCGTCCTCGACGAGCAGCAGGCGCATCCAGCAAGCATATCGGCGCCCGACCGTGACGGCCGTGTTGCGTTCATGTGCGCGCAAACCCTAGTTCTGCGCTCAAACTGTCACGCGCGCTTGACAAAGACAATCGTAAGGAAGAGATTACATCGACCGGTACCAGAGGGGTACCTGCCGCAGTACCCGCGTGCGGGTTTTGCACGTAACGGAAGACAGCCCCTTTTCGAGAGGAGGGCCCATGTCAGACAGCAAGTCGGATCCCAACAAGGTATGGCCCACTGGCTTTACCGAGGCGGAGTCTGAAGAGATCCACCGTCACCTGATCCAGGGGACGCAAATCTTCGGGTTCATCGCCGTGTTGGCTCACCTGTTCGCCTACATCTACAGCCCCTGGCTGAAGTAGGCAGGAGGCACACACCATGATCTACGGAAAAATCTGGTGCGTGGTGAAGCCGTCCGTCGGCATCCCCGTGTTCCTCGGCGCCGTCGCGGTCAGTTCGTTCCTGGTGCATTACATGCTCCTGACGCACACGACCTGGCTGCCGAAGTACTACGAGGGCAAGGCGACGAAGACGGCCGCGATCGAGGCCCCGGCCTCGGTGGCGACGGCACCACCGACGACGCTCATCGCCCAGGCGACGAAGTAGTCCTCGCGTTCCCGCGGCACGGACCGGGTCATTGCGGCACGGTACCGGCCGACGGGGCGCATTTCCCTCATCTCCCAATCCGCGGATCCCGCCCAACAGGCTTGCGATGAACCGCTTCAGCCGTGGCCTGATCTCGCGCTGGGCCAGTCTCGGCCCGCGCTTCCTGCCCTTCGCCGACGCGGCGACGGCGGAACTCCCCCTTTCGCGCCTGCTGCGCCTGGCCCTGTTCCAGGTGTCGGTGGGCATGGCGCTGGTGCTGCTCGTGGGCACGCTCAACCGCGTGATGATCGTCGAGCTGCATGTCTCCACCACGCTGGTGGCGATGATGGTGGCGCTGCCGGTGCTGTACGCGCCGATGCGCGCGCTCATCGGCTTCCGCTCCGACACCCACCGCTCCGCGCTCGGCTGGCGCCGCGTGCCCTTCATCTGGATGGGCACGCTGATCCAGTTCGGCGGCCTGGCCGTCATGCCCTTCGCGCTGCTCGTGCTGGGCGGTGGCGGCAACGCCGGTGCCTGGCCGGTCTGGGTCGGCCAGGCCGGTGCCGCGGTCGCGTTCCTGATGGTCGGTGCCGGCCTGCACACCACGCAGACCGCTGGCCTGGCGCTGACCACCGACCTGGCGCCGGTGGAGTCGCAGCCCAAGGTCGTCGGGCTGATGTACGTGATGCTGCTCGTCGGCACCATCGTGAGTGCATTCATCTTCGGTGTCGTGCTGGCCGAGTTCACGCCCGGGCGCCTGGTGCAGGTCATTCAAGGCTGCGCGGTCGCCACGCTGGTGCTCAACACGGTGGCGCTGTGGAAGCAGGAGACGCGCAACCCGCGCCGCGGCGCCCAGCAGGCCGCCGCGCCCGAACCCGACTTCCGCGAGTCCTGGAGCCGCTACATCGAAGGCGACGGCACCAGGCGGCGGCTCGTCGCCATCGCGCTCGGCACGCTCGCCTTCAGCATGCAGGACGTGCTGCTCGAACCCTACGGCGGGCAGATCCTGGGCATGTCGGTGGGCGGCACCACCTGGCTGAGCGCGACGCTCGCCACCGGCGGCCTGATCGGCTTCAGCTACGCGTCGGTGGTGCTCAGCCGCGGGGCCGACCCGGCTCGCATGGCCGCCATCGGCTCGTGGATCGGCGTGCCGGCCTTCGTGGCCGTGATGCTGGCGGCCACCACCCATTCGGTGGCGGTGTTCTCGGCCGGCGCGCTGTTCATCGGCGTCGGCGGCGGCATCTTCGGCCACGGCACGCTGACCGTGACGATGAACCGCGCACCAGAGGAGCACATCGGCCTCGCGCTCGGCGCCTGGGGCGCGGTGCAGGCCACCGCGGCCGGCCTCGGCATGGCCGCGGGCGGGCTGCTGCGCGACGTGGTGGGCGTTCTCGCCACGGAGGGCTGGTTTGGCCGGACGCTGGCCGGCCCCGCCACCGGCTATGCTTTCGTCTACGCGCTCGAGGTCGTGCTGCTGCTCGCCAACGTCGTCGTGATGGGCGCGCTGGTCGGCGACCGGCGGCGCCTGAATCTCGGTCCCACCCTGACTCCGGAGAGTGTCAAGTGAAGGTCACCACCATCCTGTTCGTGCTCTGGTTCATCGTCTTCCTGTTCTGGATGGCACGCCAGTTCAAGGAATACAACAAGCGGACCGACCGCGACTGAGCTGGCGGCTCAGCGCCGCCGCAACACCCGGTCGGCGAGCGAAGCGCCGAGCAGCGCGCAGATCACGCCGCCGTTGAGCGCCGTCACGGCGCCGAAGCCCCAGCCCGCGACCTGGAAGCCGAAGTCGAAGCTGAACTTCGCGCCGGCCGTGCCGGCCACCAGGCCCACGGCCCACACCAGCCAGCGTGGCGGTCGGCCTTGCGGTGACGTCTCCATGCGGGCCATTCTAGGCAGGGCGTAGCATCGCCACGGCCATACCCGAGGAGTCCGCGATGCAAGGCTGCGCCTATCTCGACGGCGAGTTCGTCGCTCCCGAAGACGCCAAGATCTCGATCTTCGACTGGGGCTTCCTGCACAGCGACGCCACCTACGACGTCGCCCATGTCTGGCAGGGCAAGTTCTTCCGCCTCGACGACCACCTCGACCGCTTCCAGGCCAGCCTCAAGGCGCTGCGGCTGGACCCGGGCGTCACGCGGGAACGCATGCGCGAGGTGATGCACGAGTGCGTGCGCCGCGCCGGCCTGCGCGAGGCCTACGTGGAAGTACTGTGCACGCGCGGCCGGCCGGCGCCGGGCTCGCGCGACCCGCGGACCTGCACGAACCGCTTCATGGCCTTCGCGATCCCCTTCGTCTGGATCGCCGACCCCGAGAAGCAGCGCCGCGGCATCGACCTCGTGGTCGGCACGCCGCAGCGCATCCCCGCGTCGAGCGTGGACCCGCGGATCAAGAACTACCACTGGCTGGACTTCGTGCTCGGCCTGTTCGAGGCCTACGAACGCGGCGGCGAGACCGTGGTGCTCACCGACGGCCAGGGCCACGTCACCGAAGGGCCGGGCTTCAACGTGTTCGTGGTCAAGGGCCGCACCGTGGCCACGCCGGCCAGCGGCGTGCTCGAAGGCGTGTCGCGCCGCACCGTCATCGAACTGGCGCACGCGGCCGGGCTGGAGGTGCGCGAAGGGCCGGTGGGCGTGGACGACCTGCGCCGCGCCGACGAGGTCTTCCTCAGCAGCACGGGCGGCGGCGTGATCCCGATCGCTTCGGTCGACGGCGTCGCGGTGGCGGGCCGGCCGAAGGGCCGCTTCGGCCCGGTGAGCGAACAGCTCCAGCAGGCCTACTGGGCCTTGCACGAGGACGCGCGCTACGTCGAGCCGGTGCGCTACCGGTAGCTCAGCTGAAGCGTCAGCAGGCTGCCGGTCTGCCGCCGCGGCTGCAGGCCGGGCGCGATGCGGCCGAGGTCGAGCCAGCTCAGGTTGAGCGTGACGTCGGCGCGCGGACTCCAGCTCGCCCAGGCGTCGAACCAGCCGTCTTCGCGCAGGGCCCCGGTGCCCAGCACGCTGTGGTTCAGGTTGTCGGGCTTGGCGCGCGCTTCCATGCCCAGCGTCAGGTGCGGCGCGGCGCGCCAGGCCACCGAAAGCTCGGGTGCGAAGCGCGTGCCGGCGCCGTGGCTGCCGCCGAAGCCGAGCAGCCCGTTCTGGTTGGCGCGCGTCGCGCGCAGCGTGGCATTGAGCGCCAGCCCTTCGTCGGCCCAGTAGCGGGTGCCGGTGACGTAGAACTCGAAGCCCTGGCAGCGCGCGCCGAGCCGGTCTTCCAGCACCGGCTGCAACGCACCGGCCGCGATGCGCTTGCGCAGCAGGCCCACGGCCAGCCAGCTGCCGCTGGTGGTCTCTTCGCTCCGGTCGGGGCCGGCCACGCGCCACTTCAGGCCGCCGATGTCCTGCCGCAGCCGCTCGTCGGCCAGCCCCAGCGAGGCCAGGCTGCCGCGGGTGTCGAACACCTGGCGCGCGAGCGAGAGTTCCAGCCGCGGCGTCAGCTGCACCGCGCCACCGCGCAGCGCCAGCTGGTAGTCGAAGGTGCGCGTGCTGCGCGCCAGCGCACGCGCACCGGGGGCCAGCGGGTCGTCTTCCTTCAGCGGCATGGCCCAGGGCGTGAGGCCGCCGCCGGCCGCGCCGTCGATGCTGGCCGGGCCGGCTTCGGGCAGCCAGGGTGCCGCATGGGCGGCCGCGGCCGCGCAGAGCGCGAGGCTCGCGGTGACCAGGTGGCGCATCAGGCTGTGCGGCATGACGGCCAAGGTAGGCGGCACGTCGCGGGGCGGCCATCCCCAGTCCTTCGCCGCGGGCCTCGAAGCGGCGGCGGGCGTGCGATCCGGCACGCCCGGGGCGCGCGTTCAGTGCGAGAAGTGGGGCAGCACGATCGTGCTGCCGGCCCAGGCGGCGTCGGCCGACAGCCAGGCGCCGGCGATCGCCAGGCACAGCGTCGCCAGGGCCAGCCAGGCCCAGCGCGCACGGTAGTTCCTGAGGTTCATGGGGACTCCGGATGAAGGGGGGTGGCGTCGAGACGCCTCGGCGACAAGATAGGGTCGTCCGGGGCTGCCTTCCATCCCCCTGCGGAGCGAGAAACCGGCGCTGCGCGCCCGAACCCCCTAGCTTGCGGTGCCGAGTGCCGCCGTCAGCGCGCGTGCCGCGTCGCGCAGCGCGGCGACGGGCGCGCCGCGCGCGCCGACGTCGAAGCTGGCGCTGGGCCCGATGGCGGTGAGTGCGAGCACGATGCGCCCGCCAGCGAAGACCGGCGCGGCCAGCCCGCTGACGCCCGGCACCGCGGCGTCGACGGCGCTGCTGAAACCCTGCGCACGCACCGCCTCGAGCTCGGCTTCGAAGGCCGCGTCCAGCGTGCCGGCGCCGGCGGCGCGCAGCGCGGCACGCGGCAGGTGGGCGGCGAAGACACGGCCGGAGGCGGTGCCGCGCACGCTCATCACCGCGCCGTGGCGCATCGCCACGTGCACTGCGGTCGGCGCTTCCTCCACCCGCACGATGGTCGGCCCGCGTTCGCCCCAGACCGCGATCGCCACCGTGTGGCCGACGGTGCGCGCCAGTTCCGGCAGGCGTTCGGTGGCGAGCCGGATGGGGTCGAACTGCTGCAGGCTGATGAGCCCGAGCTGCATCGCCAGCGGACCCAGCCCGTAGTGGCCGCTCGCGCCGTCCTGGACGATCAGCCCCAGCTTGCCGAAGCTCACCAGGTACGGGTGCGCCTTCGCCGCCGGCATGCCGGCGGCCTGCGCCAGATCCTTCAGCGGCATCGGCCGCCCGGCCTCGGCCAGCGCCAGCAGCAGGCGGCCGCCGACCTCGACACTCTGGATTCCTCGTTGAGCCATGGTCGAGTGTTCTACCAAAACGAACGGATTAGACAATAGCAAATCGATTGGCTATCATCTAACCCACACCGAACGGAGACACCGCCATGAAGATCGCCCGCATCCACCATGTCGCCTACCGCTGCAAGGACGCCAGGCAGACGGTCGAGTGGTACCGCCAGCACCTGGGCATGGACTTCGTGCTCGCGATCGCCGAAGACCAGGTGCCTTCCACGCACGCGCCCGACCCCTACATGCACGTCTTCCTGGACGCCGGCGGCGGCAACATCCTGGCCTTCTTCGAGCTGCCCAACTCGCCGGCCATGGAGCGCGACGCCAACACGCCCGAATGGGTGCAGCACATCGCCTTCAAGGTCGAGAACGTGCAGGCGCTGGAAGAGACCAAGGCGCGGCTGGAAGCGGCCGGCATCCCGGTGGTGGGCGTCACCGACCACACGATCTTCAAGTCGATCTACTTCTTCGACCCCAACGGCCACCGCGTCGAACTCGCGGCCGACACTGCCACCGCGGAGATGCAGCGCAAGCTGGACGCCGTGAAGTGGGACATGCTGGAGGAGTGGAGCCGCACCCGCCGCGCGCCCAAGCACGCCGCCTGGATGCACGAGAAGGAATTCGCCGGCGCCTGAAGCGGCGGGGGCTCACGCAATGCTGCACACCTACACCTACCCCCGCTTCCCCTACGTCCAGAGCGAGGAGCAGAAGAGCGGCCGGCCGCAGCGCCACCCGGTGGCCATCATCGGCGCCGGGCCGATCGGCCTGACGATGGCGCTGGACTGCGCCGCGCGCGGCATCGAATGCCTGCTCATCGACGACAACGACACGGTGAGCATCGGCTCGCGCGCCGTCTGCTACGCCAAGCGCCCGCTCGAGATCTGGAACCGCCTGGGCGTGGCCGCGCCGATGGTCGAACGCGGCGTGCGCTGGCAGGTCGGCAAGGTCTTCATGGACGAGCACCTGGTCTACCGCTTCGACCTGCTGCCCGAGCCGCAGCACCAGCAGCCGGCCATGATCAACCTGCAGCAGTACTACCTGGAGGAGACCCTGGTCGACGCCTGCCGCCGCAGCCCCAAGGTGGACCTGCGCTGGAAGCACCGCCTGCTGTCGCTGCAGCAGCACGAGGACCACGCGGTGCTGAGCATCGAGACGCCCGACGGCATCTTCCGCACCGAAGCGCAGTGGGTCGTGGCCTGCGACGGCGCCAACAGCGACGTGCGGCGCATGGTGGGCGCGCAGTTCACGGGCCAGTTCTTCCAGGACCGCTTCCTGATCGCCGACGTGGTGATGAAGGCCGAGTTCCCCACTGAGCGCTGGTTCTGGTTCGACCCGCCGTTCCACCGCGGCCAGAGCGTGTTGCTGCACAAGCAGTGCGACAACGTCTGGCGCATCGACTTCCAGCTCGGCTGGAACGCCGACCCCGAGGAAGAGAAGAAGCCCGAGCGCGTGGTCCCGCGCATCCAGGCCATGCTGGGGCCGAAGGCCGAGTTCGAGCTCGAATGGGTCTCGGTCTACCAGTTCGCCTGCCGCCGCATCGACAAGTTCCGCTACGGCCGCGTGCTGTTCGCCGGCGACGCGGCGCACCAGGTCTCGCCCTTCGGCGCGCGCGGCGCCAACACCGGGGTGCAGGACTGCGACAACCTGGCCTGGAAGCTGGCGCTGGTGCTGCAGGGCGCGGCGCCCGAGTCGCTGGTCGACACCTACCACGACGAACGCGCCTTCGCGGCCGACGACAACCTGCTCAACTCCACCCGCAGCACCGACTTCATCACGCCCAAGAGCCGCACCAGCCGCGTGCTGCGCAACGCGGTGCTGGACCTGGCGCGCACCGAACCCTTCGCGCGGCCGCTGGTCAACAGCGGGCGCCTGTCCACGCCCACGCCCTACCGCGAGTCGCCACTCAACACGCCCGACGAAGAGGCCTTCGCCGGCCGCATGACGCCGGGCACCAACTGTGCCGACGCCCCGGTGCGCGTGGCCGGCCGCCCCGGCTGGCTGCTGGAGCAGCTGGGCGGCGGCTTCGTGCTCTTGGCCTTCGGCCCCGGCGCCGCCGAAGCGGCCTGCGGCGGCGTGCGCGCGCGCGTGCTGGAAGTCGGCCGCGACCTCGAAGACGCCGAAGGCGTGCTGGCGGCGCGCTACGACGCGCGGCCGGGCACCGTGTACCTGATCCGCCCCGACCAGCACGTGGCCGCGCGCTGGCGCCGCTTCGACGCCGCAAAGGCCGAGGCCGCGCTCGCCCGCTGCCTGAACGCCTGAGGTGCCCGCCATGCCGCTGAACCGCGAACCCAACATCGCCGACCCCGACGGCTTCTACGAGGAACTCATCGCCGCCCAGCGCGACCTGGACGAGGCGGCCGCCGAGTCCTTCGTCGCCCGGCTGGCGCTGATCCTGGCCAATCACGTGGGAGATCGACAGGTATTGAGCGAAGCCTTGGCGCTGGCGCGCGCGGCGCCCCAGAATCCGGAGGGATGACGACCCCAACGCTTCGCTGCCCCCCGAGGGGGCGTTCGGCCACCTCGGGGCGGCCCGGCGGCGGCCGATGACCCTCACCGACGCCACCCACGACCCCGCATTGCGCAGCTGGGTGGCGTCGGCCAACGGGCCGGGCGCCGACTTCCCGGTGCAGAACCTGCCTTTCGCCCGCCTCAGGCGGCGCGGTGTCGACGAGCCCTGGCGCATCGGCGTGGCCATCGGCGACATGGCGCTCGACCTGCGGCTGGCCGCGGGCCAGTGCCCGTGGGCCGAGGAGATCTACCCGCTGCTGGAGCCGCTGGCCGAAGGCGAACTGGCGCCCCTGCTGCAGATGGGGCGGCCGGCGTGGCGCGCGCTGCGCGCGGCGCTGTCGGCAGCGCTGGCCGAAGGCAGCGACCAGGGGCCCTTCCTGGAGCTGTGCCTGGTGCCGCTGAAGCAGGTCGAGTACGCGCTGCCCTGCCGCATCCCCGACTACACCGACTTCTTCGCCGGCATCCACCACGCCAGCGCCGCCGGCCGGCTGCTGCGGCCGGACCTGCCGCTGCTGCCCAACTACAAGTGGGTGCCCGTCGGCTACCACGGCCGCGCGTCCAGCATCGGTCTCGGCGGCCCGGTGGTGCGGCCGAAGGGGCAGGTGCGCACGAGCAGCGGCGAGCCGGTCTACCAGCCCACGCGCCGGCTCGACTACGAGCTCGAGATGGGCCTCTTCGTCGGCCCCGGCAACCCGCAGGGCGTGCCGCTCACGATGGAAGCGGCCGAGGACCGCCTGTTCGGCATGGTGCTGCTCAACGACTGGTCGGCGCGCGACATCCAGGCCTGGGAGTACCAGCCGCTGGGGCCCTTCCTCGCCAAGAGCTTCGCGACCTCGATCTCGCCCTGGATCGTCACGATGGAGGCGCTGGCGCCTTTCCGCCGCCCGTTCACGCGGCCGGCCGGCGACCCGGCGCCGCTGCCGTACCTGGACTCGGCCTTCAACCGCGAGGCCGGCGCGCTGGACATCCACCTCGAAGCCTGGATCCGCACGCCGCAGATGGCGCGGCCGCAGCGCCTGTCGCAGTCCAACCTGCTGGACGCCTACTGGACGCCGGCGCAGCTGCTGACCCACCACGCCAGCAACGGCTGCAACCTGCAGCCGGGTGACCTGCTGGGCACCGGCACGATCTCCGGGCCGGCGCCGGAGCAGGGCGGTTCGCTGCTGGAGCTCACCCAGGGCGGGCGCCAGCCGCTGGCGCTGGCCGGCGGGCCGCAGCGCGCCTTCCTGGAAGACGGCGACGAAGTCACGCTGCGCGCGTATTGCGAGGCCGAAGGCGCGGTGCGCATCGGTTTCGGCGCCCTCAGCGGGACGATTGCGCCCGCGGCCTGAACTAGATCAAGGCCGCGGCGCGGCCGGGCGCGTCCAATGCAGCCTCCCCGCAGCCTGCCCGCAGGGCGCCGCATGAACATCCTCGACTGCCCGCCGATCGAATCCCTGAAGTCGCTGCTCGCCAGCGGGCCGCTGGCCCCGCTGCGGCTGGGCGGGCGCGAACTGCTGCCCATCGTGCAGGGCGGCATGGGCGTGGGCGTCTCGGCGCACCGGCTGGCCGGCAGCGTGGCCGCGCTCGGCGCGGTGGGCACGCTGTCCTCGGTCGACCTGCGGCGCCACCACCCGGACCTGATGGAGCGCACGCGCGAACACCACGCCGGCCGCCAGGGCGAGGCCTCGCGCCGCGCCATCGTCGACGCCAACCTGGAAGCGCTGGCGCGCGAGATCCGCGCCGCGCGCGAGCTCTCGCAGGGCCGCGGCCTGCTGGCCGTGAACGTGATGCGCGCACTCAGCGACTACGCCGAGGCGGTCACGCGCTCGCTCGAATGCGGCATCGACGCCGTCGTCGTCGGCGCCGGCCTGCCGCTGGACCTGCCCGACCTGGCGAAGGACTTCCCGCAGGCGCTGCTGGTGCCCATCCTGTCCGACGCGCGCGGCGTCGCGCTGGTGGTGAAGAAGTGGGAACGCAAGCAGCGCCTGCCCGATGCCATCGTCATCGAGCACCCGCGCTACGCCGGCGGCCACCTGGGGGCGGCGAAGATCGCCGACCTGGGCGACGCGCGCTTCGAGTTCGAGACCGTGATCCCGGCCGTCAACGGGTTCCTGCGCGGCGCCGGCATCGAGCGCGAGGTGCCCGTCATCGCCGCCGGCGGCATCCGCCGCTTCGAGGACATCGCGCGCCTGCAGGCGCTGGGCGCGGCCGCGGTGCAGCTGGGCACGCCCTTCGTCGCCACCGAGGAATGCGACGCCCACCCCGAGTTCAAGCGCGTGCTCGCCGAGGCGAAGGACGAGGACATGGTGGAGTTCACCAGCGTCGCCGGCCTGCCCGCGCGCGCGGTGCGCACGCCCTGGCTGGCGAGCTACCTGCGCGCCGAGCCGCGCCTGCAGGCGCAGGCGCACAAGAAGCCGCGCTGCACGCTGGCCTGGGACTGCCTGGCGCAATGCGGCCTGCGCGACGGCCTGCCCGGCTGGGGTCAGTTCTGCATCGACACCCAGCTCGCCGCCGGGCTGCGCGGCGACGTGAAGAAGGGCCTCTTCTTCCGCGGCGTGGGCGCGCTGCCCTTCGGCGAGCGCATCGTCGCGGTGCGCGACTTGATCGAACGCCTGTTGACGCCAGGAATACCGCTGGGTGCCGCCGCGTGATGCGCTCGACTTGAGCAGCGACAAGGTGCCGCCCCCCCGCGCTGCCTAGATTGGCGGCGTTGTCGAGACAGAGAGTTAGGAGACCGCGCCATGTATCAACGCCTCCTCGTCCCGGTGGACGGCAGCGACCTGACCAGCAAGGCCATGGACGCCGCCATCGACCTGGCGCGCCAGCTCGGCGCGTCGATCACGGGCTACGTGGCCGAACCGGTGATGGCGCCGCCGGCCACCGCACGTTCGAGAGCCTGGTTCGAGGAAGAGCTGAAGGAACACGACGCGATGACCGAGTCGCACGCGCGCCAGGTGCTGCAGCGCTTCGAGCAGCGCGCGAAGGAGGCCGGTGTCCACTTCGACGGCTGCTTCGACCGCGTGCCGCGCGTCGACCAGGCCATCATCGACGCCGCCGAATCGCGCGGCTGCGACATGATCGTCATGGTCACCCATGGTCGCGGCGCCTTCGGCGAGTTCCTCTTCGGGTCGCAGACCAAGGCCGTGCTGGCGGGCAGCAAGCTGCCCTTGCTCGTGCTGCACTGATGGCACCATGGCGGCGATGGAACTCGCCGCCTGGTACCTCCCCGTCAAGCAGGCCCACATCGGCCTCGTCACGCTGAGCGGCACGATCTTCGTGCTGCGCGGCGGCGCCGTGCTGGCCGGCCAGTCCTGGCCGATGGCGCGCGCGCTGCGCGTCGCCAGCATGCTGATCGACACCGCGCTGCTCACGGCCGGCGCCACGCTCTGGGCCATCCTCGCGCTCAACCCGCTGCGCGACGGCTGGCTGGGCGTGAAGCTGCTGGCGGTGGTGGCCTACATCGTGGTCGGCACCTTCGCGCTCAAGCGCGCGCCCACGTGGCGCGCGAAGGCGGTCTGCTACGCGGTCTCGCTGGCGCTGCTGGCGGCGGTGGTGGGCATCGCGCTGCGGCACCACCCGCTGGGCTGGTTCGCGCGCTGAACTGGGCGGCTTGCGTGCCGCTCTTCGGGCGACCGCGGAGGCGCGCGCGCGCGCAACATCGGCGCGATGCTGGACGAACTGCGCCTCGAGCCGATGCCGGCCGCGGTGGCGGCATGGCACAACCGCCACCCGCTGGCGCGGCGGATCACGGCTGCCCAGGTGCAGTCGCTCGGCTACGTGGTGCTGCCTTTCGTGGCCGACGGCGGCCGCGGGCGCGACCGGCTGCGGCCGGCCTTCAGCGAGGATTTCCTGGCGCCCTGGACGCCGGCGCAGGTGGCGCGCTGGGCGCAGCGCCACGGGCGCGACGTGGCCGGCATGCCCGCGGGCGCCGTCCGGCGCGACGTGGCGCTCGACAAGGACGCGCTGGGCCTGGACGGCACGCTGGTGCCGCTGGTCGTGCGCACCGCGCACCTGGAACTGGAAGGGCGCCAGCAGCGCGTGCTGGTCGGCGCGGGCGCGAAGCCTGCCGTGCTGGGGCGGCGCTGGTGGGCCGCGCGGCGCGTGGGCACGCTGGCCGGCGTGCTCTCCGTGGCCGTCGTGGCGCTGCTGCTGCGGATGGCGATGGTGGCCCACGACGAACTGGGGGTCGAGCACGAGCCGGCGCCGTTCGCGCTGAACGAGGCGGCCGAGCCCGCTCACGGGACCGATGCCGATCCCGAAGCGAAGCCCGAGTCGAAGCCAGAGTCGAAGCCGGAATCCGCTGCCCCGGCGCCCGAGGCCACGGCGTCGTCCGCAGCCGCACACGCTCCCGCTTCGACGCCGACGCCCGCCGCATCGGCCAGCGCCGCGGGGCCGACGCCCGAAGCCGCGGCGTCGGCCCCGGCCACGCGGCCGGTGGACGTGGACCCGCAATGGGGCCGCATCGAGCTGCCGCGCATCCGCCCGCAGCTCGTCGCGCGCAACAAGCCGCAGCCGCAGCAGACCTGGGCCATCGCGGCGCCGCAGGAACGCGACGCGCGCGCCGCCGCGCGCCGCGCGGCGCAGATCGGCAAGCAACTCGGCGACCCGCCCGGCCTGCGCGTGGAGCCGCTGGCCGTCGGCCGTGAATGGCGCGTCGTCGGCTGGCCCTTCCGCACCCGGCGCGCGGCCGAGGACGCCCTGGCCGTGCTCGCCCGGCAAGGGGTGAAAGCCGAGGTGGTGGAGTTCTGAAGGAGGGCGAGAATCGGTCCTGAAGCCTCAACCGTCTTCAGGAGCATTCCCCTTGAGCACCCCCATTTCCGAGCGGCCGGTGGCCGTGGTCACCGGCGGCGCGCGCGGCATCGGCCTCGCCTGCGGCCACTGGTTCCTGTCCCATGGCCACCGCGTGGCGCTGATCGACATCGACCACGACACGCTGCAGAAGACCCTGGCCGCGCTGGCCGAACGCGTGCAGGCCGGCGAAGTGCTGGGCATCCATGCCGACGTCTCCAGCCCGCAGCAGGTGAAGGACGCCTTCGCGAAGATCGACGGCCAGTTCGGCCGCGTCGACGCGCTGGTCAACAACGCCGGCGTGGCGGTCTTCAAGAAGATCGGCGACACCACCTGGGAGGACTGGAAGTACGTCCTCAACACCAACCTCGACGGCCCCTTCCTGTGCACGCAGGCGGCGGCGCCGATCATGCTGAAGGGCGGCCGTGGCGGCGCCGTGGTCAACATCGCCAGCATCTCGGGCCTGCGCGCCAGCACCATGCGCGTGGCCTACGGCACCAGCAAGGGCGCGGTGATCCACCTCACCAAGCAGCAGGCCATCGAGTACGGCGACGCCGGCATCCGCGTGAACTGCGTCGCCCCCGGCCCGGTGGACACCGAGATGAGCAAGCTCGTGCACACGGTGGCCATCCGCAGCGACTACTACGACGC
>CAYVXO010000007.1:0-56595 GCA_964454485.1 uncultured Rubrivivax sp. | reverse complement strand
GAGAACCTCAACGACACCATGCACCCGATGGTGGCGCACGAGTCCTCGGCGGGCACCGCGAAGGCGATGTGGGCCACCAAGCCGCCCGACACGCCCAAGCCGATGGCGATCGAGCAGTTCGTGCCCTTCATGTCGGACTACAAGTTCTTCGACGACATGGGCGTGCGCGTGTTCGACAACGGGCACAGCTTCTCGGGCGCCAACTTCTCCATCCACAGCAAGTACACGCCGATCCCCGGCTACGACGAGGCCATGGCCAAGGCCTACGGCGAGGAGAAGGCCAAGGCCATCATCGGCCTGACGCGCCACAACACGGTGTACTTCCCCTCGCTCACCATCAAGGGCGCGATCCAGGCCATCCGCGTGGTGCGGCCGATCGCGGTCGACAAGACGCTGATCGAGAGCTGGACCTTCCGCCTGAAGGGCGCGCCGCCGGAGCTTCTGCAGCGCACCTGCATGTACACCCGTCTCATCAACTCGCCCTTCTCGGTGGTGGGCGCCGACGACCTGCGCGCCTACCGCGGCATCCAGGAAGGGCTGCAAGCCAGCGGCAACGACTGGATCAGCCTGCACCGCGACTTCAAGGAAAGCGAGATCGGCCAGAAGGACCTCACGGTCAACGGGCTGAGCGAGATCTCCATGCGCAACCAGTACCGGGCCTGGAGCCGGTACATGACGCTGACGATGTGAAGGGAGCCGCGCCATGCCCACCCGCCAGGACCTGATCGACTTCGTGGTGAAGGAAGCGCAGCTGCTCGACGCCAAGCGCTTCGAGGAATGGAACGCGCTCTTCACCGACGACGCGTTCTACTGGGTGCCGCTCGTGCCCGACCAGCCCGACGGCGTGAACCACACCTCGCACATGTACGAGGACAAGCTGCTGCGCGACCTGCGCATCGAGCGCCTGAAGAGCCCGCGCGCCTTCTCGCAGCAGCCGCCCAGCCGCTGCCACCACCTGCTGCAGACACCCACGGTGGAAAGCTTCGACGAGGCCGCCAACCGCTACGTGGTGCGCAGCGAGTTCCACTACACCGAGACGCAGGGCGACGACCTGCAGTTCTACGTGGGCACCTGCTTCCACCACCTCACCGTGCAGGGCGGGGCGCTGAAGATGACCCTCAAGCGCGTGAACCTGATCAACAGCGACGCCGCGCTGCCGGCGGTGCAGCTGTTCATCTGACCGAAAGCCGATGGCGACGGTCTTCCAGCGCTTCGCCGCCACCGCGGCGCGCACGCCGCAGGCGGAGTTCCTGTTCGTCGACGCGGTCACGGCGCAGGCCTATGGCATCCCGCCTGCGCCGGTGCGCTGGGGCGAGGCGGCGGCCGAGGTGGAACGCCTGCGCGCCGCCTACGCCGCCGCGGGTTACGGCCACGGCCACCGCGTGGGCCTGCTGCTGGAGAACCGGCCCGCCTTCCTGTTCCACTGGTTCGCGCTCAACGCGCTGGGCGCGAGCGTGGTGCCCGTCAACGCCGAGATGCGCTCGGCCGAGCTGGAGTACCTGGTCGGCCACAGCGAGATTTGCCTCGCGGTGACGCTGCCGCAGCGCGAAGCCGACCTGCGGGCCGCGGTGCAGGCCGCGGGCGTGCGCTGCGGCGTGGTCGTGCCCGGCGCGCCGCTGCCGCCGGCGCCGGTGCCGGCGCCGCAATCCGGCAGCGTGCCGGGCCTTTCCACCGAATGCGCGCTGCTCTACACCAGCGGCACCACCGGCCGGCCCAAGGGCTGCCGGCTTTCGAACGAATACTTCCTGCGCGCCGGGGAGTGGTATGCGGGCCTCGACGGCGTGTGCTCGGTGCGGCAGGACAGCGAACGCATCATCACCCCGCTGCCGCTGAACCACGTCAACGCGATGGCGTTTTCCACCATGGTGGTGCTCACCGCCGGCGGCTGCCTGATCCAGCTGGACCGCTTCCACCCGAAGAGCTGGTGGGACAGCGTGCGCGCCAGCAGCGCCACCATCGTGCACTACCTGGGCGTGATGCCGGCCATGCTGCTGGCCGCGCCGGCGGCCGCCAGCGACCGGTTGCACGCCGTGCGCTGGGGCTTCGGCGCCGGCGTCGACAAGAAGAATCATTCGCCCTTCGAAGAGCGGTTCGGATTCCCGCTGGTGGAAGCCTGGGCCATGACCGAAACCGGCGCCGCCGCCTGCGTGATGGCCAACCACGAGCCGCGCCACGTGGGCACCAGCTGCTTCGGCAAGCCCGAAGCCTTCGTCGAGGTGCGCCTGGTCGACGACGAAGGGCGCGACGTGCCCGCCGGCACGCCGGGCGAACTGCTGGTGCGTTCCACCGGCCCCGACCCCAGGCGGTACTTCTTCGGCGAATACCTGAAGGACCCCGCCGCCACCGCCGAGGCCTGGGCCGGCGGCTGGTTCCACACCGGCGACATGGTGCGCGCAGACGAAGCGGGGCTGCTGTACTTCGTCGACCGCAAGAAGAACGTCATCCGCCGCAGCGGCGAGAACATCTCGGCGGTGGAAGTGGAAAGCGTGCTCAACCGCCACCCGCGCGTGCTGGCCTCGGCCGTGGCGGCCACGCCCGACGCGGTGCGCGGCGACGAGGTGCTGGCCTGCATCGTGGCGCGCGAGCCGGTGGCCGAGAGCGAACGCGCCGAGGTCGCCGCCAGCATCGTGCAGCACGCGCTGGCGCAGCTGGCCTACTACAAGGCGCCGGGCTACGTGGCCTTCGTCGAAGCGCTGCCGCTCACCGCTTCGCAGAAGATCCAGCGCGGCGAACTGCGCGTCATGGCGCAGCAGCTGCCGGGCCAGCCGCACTGCATCGACACGCGCGGCATGAAGAAGAGGGGGGCCTCGTGAGCCGCCGCCTGGGTTACGAGGGCGTGGCCGTCGCGGTGCCGGTGACGGTGCCCTACCAGCGCTATTCGACGCATGGCGCGCACTGGTTCCTGGGCGCGGCGCTCGAAGCGCTGGTCCGCGAATCGGGCATCGAGAAGGACCGGATCGACGGCCTCACCGTCAGCAGCTTCTCGCTCGGCCCCGACACCGCGGTGGGCGTGACGCAGCACCTGGGCGTGTCGCCGCGCTGGCTGGACTTCATCCCCAACGGCGGCGCCTCGGGCGTGATGGCGCTGCGCCGCGCCGCGCGCGCGGTGCAGGCGGGCGACGCCGACGTCGTGGCCTGCTTGGCGGGCGACACCAACCACGTCGATTCGTTCCGGCTCATGCTGGGCGGCTTCAGCACCTTCGCGCGCGACGCCAGCTACCCCTACGGTTCGGGCGGGCCGAACTCGATCTTCGCCTTCATTACCGCCAACTACATGCGCCAGTTCGGCGCCAAGCGCGAAGACTTCGGCCGCATCGCCGTCGCCCAGCGCGCCAACGCGCTGAAGAACCCGAACGCGCTGATGAAGAAGCCGCTCACGCTGGACGAGTACATGGCCGGCCGCGTCATCAGCGACCCCATCCATCTGTTCGACTGCGTGATGCCCTGCGCCGGCGGTGAAGCCTTCCTCGTGATGCGCGAGGAACGTGCGCGCGAACTGGGCCTGCCGTACGCGCTGCTGCGCGGCGCCATCGAGCGCCACAACGCCTATTCCGACGACCCGGTCATGGTGCGCGGCGGCTGGCGCGTGGACCGCGACGACCTCTACGCGCAGGCGGGCGCGAAACCGGCCGACGTCGACTTCGTGCAGACCTACGACGACTACCCCGTCATCGTGATGCTGCAGTTCGAGGACCTGGGCTTCTGCGAGAAGGGCGAGGGCCCGGCCTTCGTGCAGGCGAACACGCTCACCTTCGACGGCGACTTCCCCAACAACACCAGCGGCGGCCAGCTTTCGGTGGGGCAGGCCGGCGCGGCGGGCGGCTTCCTCGGCATGACGGAAGCGATCCGCCAGCTCACCGGCGCCGCCGGCGGCCGCGCGGTGCCGGATGCGAAGCTGGGCCTCGTCACCGGCTTCGGCATGGTCACCTACGACCGCTGCCTGTGCACCGGCGCCGTGCTTCTGGGAACCGCCTCATGACCATGCCCCTGATGCGCCCCAAGCGCAAGAACCCGGTCCTGCGCACGCGGCAGATGAACCTGCCGCCTTCGGCGCGCGGCCGCGTCGCGCTGGGCATGACGGCCGCCGCCGCCGAAGGCCGCTTCGAATTGCAGGTGTGCCAGCACTGCCAGGCCGTGCAGTACCCGCCGCGCGAGGCCTGCCACCGCTGCCTGAGCCCGAAGCTGAAGTGGCGCCCGCAGTCGGGCGAAGGCACGCTGCTGGCCGAGACCACCCTGCACCACAGCAACGACCTCTTCTTCCGCGAACGCCTGCCCTGGCGCCTGGGGCTGGTGCACCTGGACGCCGGGCCCACGCTCATCGTCCACCTGCACGAAGAGGTGAGCGCGCCGCAGCGCGTGACCGTCGGCGCCCGGCTCGACCGTGCCGGCCAGGCGGTGCTGATCGGCTTTCCCGTCGAAGGGAGCGAACACATGGCAGACGACAGGATGCTGCGAGAGATGACCTGCGACCCCAAGTTCCGCAAGGTGCTGGTGACCGACGGCAAGACCGCGGTCGGCCAGGCGCTCGTGAAGGCGCTGGTGAAGGCCGGCGCCGACATCGTGTGGGTGGGCCACGCCGAACCCTGGAAGAAGCTGCCGGGGCTGGACGACATCACGGCCTTGAAGCCCGTGACGCTGGTGCCGCTGGACCTGAGCAACGAACGCTCGGTCACCGAACTGGCGGGCGAGATTGGCGGCAAGGTCGACATCGTGATCAACAACGCCGAGGTGCACCGCGCCTTCGGCATCCAGGGCCGGCGCGGCACCGACGCGGCGCGCGCCGAGATGGACATCAACTACTTCGGCCTGCTGCGCCTGGCGCAGGCCTTCGGTCCCGCGCTGCGCGGCCGTTCGGCCGACGGCGCCACCAGCGCCACCGCGTGGGTGAACCTGCTGTCGATCTTCGCGCTCGCCAACTTCCCGGCGCACGGCACCTTCAGCGCTTCGAAGGCGGCGGCGCTGTCGCTGGCGCAATGCCTGCGCGCCGAGATGCGGCCGGCCGGCATCCGCGTCGTCAACGTCTTCCCCGGCCCGGTGGAAGACGAGTGGAACCAGAACCTGCCGCCGCCCAAGCTGGCGCCTTCGGCGCTGGCCTCGGCAGTCGTTTCGGCGCTGAAGGAAGGCGTGGAAGACGTCTACCCCGGCGACGTGGCCCAGGAATGGCTGGAGCGCTGGCGCGACAACCCGAAGGTGCTGGAACGCGAACTCGCGGGCGGGAGCCAATGAGATGAGTGACCTCTCCCTGCTCGGCAACGTGGCGCTGGCCCTGGCCAGCGGCCGCATCCGCGTCGTCGACCTCACGCAGACGCTGACGCCCGAATTCCCGCAGATCGCGCTGCCGCCCGAGATGGGGCAGTGCTGGCCCTTCCGCATCGAGGAGATCTCCGCCTACGACGACCGCGGCCCGGGCTGGTACTGGAACAACTTCTCCTGCGGCGAACACACCGGCACCCACTTCGACGCGCCCATCCACTGGATCAGCGGGCGCGACCTGCCGAACAACGCGGTCGACACGATTCCGGTGCAGAACTTCGTGGCGCCGGCGGTGGTGATCGACTGCTCCGAGCAGGCCAAGGCCGACCCCGACTACCTGCTCACGGTGGCCGACATCGAATCCTTCGAGGCGAAGCACGGCCGCATTCCGGCGGGCACCTGGGTGCTGATGCGCACGGATTGGTCCAAGCGCACCGACCCCGAGGCCTACCAGAACTTCGACGAGACCGGCCAGCACACGCCCGGCCCGGGCAGCGAGGCGGTGCAGTTCCTCGTCGAGCAGCGCGGCGTGCTGGGCTTCGGCAGCGAAGCCATCGGCACCGACGCCGGCCAGGGCTACCACCTGCGCCCGCCCTACCCCTGCCACTACTTCATGCACGGCGCCGGCCGCTACGGCCTGCAATGCCTGACCAACCTGGACCAATTGCCGCCCACCGGCACGCTCTTGATCTGCCCGCCGCTGAAGATCCAGAAGGGCAGCGGCAGCCCCTTGCGCGTGCTGGCGCTAGTGGAGGCGAAGCCATGAGCCGCGTCGCGGCAGTCACCGGCGGCAGCGCCGGCATCGGCAAGGCCATCTGCGAGCAGCTGCTGGCCGACGGCTACGAAGTGGTCTCGCTCTCGCGCCGCAAGACCGAGATCGCGCACCCGATGCTGCACAGCGTGGAAGTGGACCTCACCGACCGCGCCGCCACCGCCGAGTCGGTGAAGGCGGTGGCGGGCCGCTTCGAGATCGACACCGTGATCCACAACGCCGGCGTTATCCGCCCTGCGCTGCTGCCCGAGGTGAAGCTGGAAGACCTGGACGCGCTGGTCGACCTGCACCTGGGCTGCGCGGTACAGCTGGTGCAGGCCGCTTTGCCGGCCATGCAGCGGCGCGGCTTCGGCCGCGTGGTGCTGCTGTCTTCGCGCGCGGCGCTGGGGCTGCAGACGCGCACCGTCTATTCGGCCACCAAGGCCGGCATGCTGGGCATGGCGCGCACCTGGGCGCTGGAACTGGCGCCGCAGGGCGTCA
This sequence comes from uncultured Rubrivivax sp., assembly GCA_964454485.1. Taxonomy (GTDB): domain Bacteria; phylum Pseudomonadota; class Gammaproteobacteria; order Burkholderiales; family Burkholderiaceae_C; genus Rubrivivax. The sequence goes on along the minus strand of CAYVXO010000007.1, from coordinate 50,090 downwards.
CCGTCAACGTGGTGGCGCCCGGTCCCATCCGCACCGACATGTTCTACGACGTGGTGGAAAAGGGCAGCGAACGCGAACGCCAGCTCGCCGCGTCCATCCCCGTGCGCCGCCTCGGCCTCGCCGAGGACGTGGCGCGCGCCGTCTCCTTCTTCGTCGACGACCGAAACGGCTTCGTCACCGGCCAGGTGCTGTACGTGTGCGGCGGCACCAGCGTCGGCAGCCTGGCGCTTTGATCACCCTGGAGAGAACCCCCATGAAGCTCGCAAGCAAGATCACCGCCTTCGCGCTTTCCGCGCTGGCGGGCGCCTCGGCCCTGGCCGCCGACCTGAAGGTCGGCTTCATCACCTCGCTCTCGGGTCCGGTGTCTTCGCTCGGCATTCCGTACGCGAAGGGCATCGCCGCCGCGCAGGCCTACAAGCCCGAGGTGGCCGGCCACAAGGTGCAGATGATCCAGCTCGACGACGGCTCCGACCCCGCCACCGCCGCGCGCAACGCGCGCAAGCTGATCAACGAGGACAAGGTCGACGTCATCATCGGCACGGCAGGGTCGCCGGGCGCGCTGGCCATCGCGGCCGTGGCGCGCGAGACGAAGACGCCGCTCATCTCCATCGCCAACGCCAACCTGCCGGGCGAGGAAGGCGCCTGGATGGTCACGCTGCCGCAACCGGCGCCGCTGATGGTGGGCGCGGTGGTGGAACGCATGAAAAAGGCGGGCGTGAAGACGGTGGGCTACATCGGCTTCTCCGACGCCTGGGGCGACCTGGTCTACGACTCGCTCACCAAGGCCGCGGATTCGGCCGGCATCAAGGTGCTGACGAACGAACGCTACGCACGCGCCGACACCTCGGTCACCGGCCAGGTGCTGAAGATCGTGGCCGCACGCCCCGACGCGGTGATCACCGGCACCAGCGGCACCCCGGGCGCGCTGCCCTACGTGGCGCTGGCCGAGCGCGGCTGGAAGGGTCCCATCTACGGCACGCACGCGCTCATCAACCCCGACTTCGTGCGCATCGGCGGCGCCGCGGTGGAAGGCCTGCTGGCGCCCACCGGCCCGGTGATCGTGGCCGAGCAGCTGCCGGCCGACAACCCGATGAAGAAGGTCTCGATGGACTTCCGCGCCGCCTACCAGAAGGCCAACGGCGCGCCGGCCACCGACGCCTTCTCGGCCTACTCGTTCGACGCCTGGCTGATCTTCGCCGACGCGGCGCAGCGCGCCCTCGCGAAGAAGGCCGAGCCCGGCACGCCCGAGTTCCGCGTCGCGCTGCGCGACGCCATCGTCACCACCAAGGAGCTGGTGGGCACGCACAGCGTCTACAACTTCAAGCCCGACAACCGCTACGGCAGCGACGACCGTTCGCGCGTCGTCGTGAAGCTGGAGCAGGGTCAGTGGAAGCTCGTGCCTTGACCCCCCCCGAAGCGCCTTCGGCGCCTTCCCCCCAGGGGGGCGACGCCGGCGGACCGGCGGAGCCGGATCCGCGGCGTCCGCTCGGTGGCCGTGGCGCGACACGGGTCGGCGTTGCCGCTTCGGCCGCCTGACGAAGGAGATGCGTCGCATGCGCCGCGCCGACATCGAAGGTCTGGTGGAGGACGATCGCGTCCACCGCGACCTCTACCTGAGCCCGGAGCTCTTCGCCCTGGAGCAGCGCCACTTCTTCGCCAACACCTGGAACTTCGTCGGCCATGCGAGCCAGGTGCCGAACGCGGGCGACTACGCGGCCGTCACCCTCGCCGGGCAGCCGCTCTTGATGGTGCGGCAGCCCGACGGCAGCGTGCGCGTGCTGCACAACCGCTGCGCGCACAAGGGGGCGCAGATCGCCAGCGACGGCTGCGGCCATGCGGGCAAGTTCTTCCGCTGCCCCTACCACGCCTGGACCTACAAGCTCGACGGCACGCCGCTGGCGGTGCCGATGAAGAACGGCTACGAAGGCACGCGCCTGCGCGAATGTTCTTCCGGCCAGGGCCTGGAGCCGGTGCGCCACGCCCACGTCTACCGCGACTTCGTGTTCGCCAAGCTCAACGACGGCGGCCCCGGCTTCGAAGAGTACTTCGGCGCCGTGCTGCCTGCGCTGGACAACCTGGTCGAGCGCTCGCCCACCGGCAAGCTGGTCGTGGCCGGCGGCGTGCTGCGCAGCGTGGTGCGCTGCAACTGGAAGATGTACCTGGAGAACATCAACGACACGGTGCACCCGCTGTCCACGCACGAATCGGCCAGCGGCACCGCGAAGAAGCTGTGGGCCGGCCAGCCGGAAGACGCACCGAAGCCGATGGCGATGGAGCAGGTGCTGCCCTTCGCCAACGGCTACGACTTCTTCGACCGCATGGGCGGCCGCACGCTGCCCAACGGCCACAGCGTGCTGGGCACGCAGTTCAGCATCCACTCGGGTTACGGCGCCCTGGGCGAATACGAGCAGGCGATGCAGGCGGCCTACGGCGCCGAGCGTGCGACTGAGATCCTGCAGCGTTCGCCGCAGAACGCCATCATGTTCCCGTCGCTCAGCCTCAAGGGCTCGCCGCAGGCCATCCGCGTGATCCGCCCGCTGGCCGCCGACCGCACCGAGATCCAGGCCTGGAGCTTCCGCGTCGATGGCGGGCCCGAGACGCTGCTGCAGCGCGGTGTCATGTACAACCGGCTCGTCTTCTCGCCGATGTCGGTGGTCGCGCACGACGACCTGCACCTGTTCGAGACCATGCAGCGCGGCCTGGCTTCGGGGCACAACCCCTGGGTCAGCCTGCACCGCGACTTCCGCCGCGAAGAGCTGGAAGGCGGCGTGCGCGAAGTCAACGGCACCAACGAAGCGCTGATGCGCAACCAGTTCCGCGCCTGGGTCAAGTTCATGACCCTGGACCTTCCCCAGTGACCAGGAGACCTTCACCGATGCGTTCCTTCCTTCTCCGCACCCTGGCCGTCGCTGCCGCGACGGTGGCCTTCAGCGGGGCCGCGCTGGCCGACCTGAAGGTGGGCCTGAGCGTCTCGCTCTCCGGCCCCAACGCCTCGCTCGGCGTGCCCTACCAGAAGGGCATGCAGGCCGCCATCGCCTACCGGCCCGAGATCGGCGGCCAGAAGGTGCAGCTCATCGTGCTGGACGATGCTTCCGACCCCACGCAGGCCGGCCGCAACGCGCGCAAGCTGATCGAGGAAGACAAGTGCGACGTGATCATGGGCACTTCGGGCGTGCCGGCGGCGATCGCGATGACGCAGGTGAGCCGCGAGACCAAGACGCCGATGATCGGCCTCACGCCCATCCTCATCAAGCCGGCCGACGCCGAGTGGGTGGTCACCGTGGCCCAGCCCACGCAGCTGATGGTGAGCGCCATCGTCGACCGCATGAAGACCAACGGCGTGAAGACCGTGGGCTACATCGGGTTCAGCGACGCCTGGGGCGACCTGGTCTACGAAGCGCTGATGAAGGCGACAGAGACCGCCGGCATCAAGGTGCTCACCAACGAACGCTACGCGCGCCCCGATCCTTCGGTCACCGGCCAGATCCTGAAGGTGCTGGCCGCGCGCCCCGACGCGGTGATGACCGGCGGCGCCGGCACCCCCGGCGCGCTGCCCTACCTGGCGCTGGCCGAGCGCGGCTTCAAGGGCGGCGTGTACGGCCAGCACGGGCTCATCAACGCCGACTTCGTGCGCGTGGTCGGCGCCGCAGGGCAGGGCGGCTACATGCCCACCGGCCCGGTGATCGTGGCCGAGCAGCTGCCCGACAGTTACCCCACCAAGAAGGTCGCGCTCGCCTTCCGCGAGGTGTTCCAGAAGGTCAACGGCGCGCCGACGACCGACGCCTTCTCGGCCTACTCGTTCGACGGCTACCTGGTCTTCGCCGACGCCGCCGCGCGGGTGCTGGCGCAGAAGGTGCAACCCGGCACGCCGCAGTTCCGCGCCGCGCTGCGCGACGCGATGTTCACGACCAAGGAGGTGGTGGGCACGCACGGCGTCTACAACTTCAAGCCGGGCGAGCTGTACGGCGTGGACGAGCGCGCGCGTGTGATCGTGAAGCTCGAGGACGGCAAGTGGAAGTACGCGCCCTGAAGGGTCGGTGAATGAGCTGGGACATCGCGCTGATATTGGGCATCGACGGCATCGCCAATGGCGCGGTGTACCTGCTGGCCGGCCTCGGGCTGGTGCTGATCTTCTCGGTGACGCGGGTGGTCTTCGTGCCCTTCGGGGACGTGGCCGCGTTCGCCGCGCTCAGCCTGGCGGCCTTCGAGACCGGCCGCCTGCCGCCCACCGTGGGCCTGGTGGCAATGCTGGCGCTGCTGGCGGTGGTGGCCGAGGTGTGGGGCTGCCTCAAGCGCGGCGAGGCGGGTCGCATCCCGCGCGCCGTGCTCGGCTGGGGCGTGCTGCCGCTCGTGCCCTGCGCGCTGGCCTGGGCGCTGGCGGGGCACAAGCTGCCGCAGGCCGTGTTCGTGCTCACCGCCATCGCGCTGGTGGTGCCGATCACGCCGCTGGTGGCGCGGGTGGCGCTGCAGCCCATCGCCGACGCTTCGGTGCTGGTGCTGCTGATCGCCTCGCTCGCGCTGCACTTCCTGCTCTCCGGACTGGGGCTGCTGTTCTTCGGCCCCGAAGGCTTCCGCACCGCGGCGCTGGCCGGCGGTTCGTTCGACCTGCCCGGCGGTCTTCCGGTCAGCGGCCAGGTGCTGCTGATGGTGGGCTCGGCTATCGTGCTGAGCGGCCTCTTCTTCCTCGCCTTCGAACGCACGGTGGCCGGCAAGGCGCTGCGCGCGACGGCGGTGAACCGTGTCGGCGCGCGGCTGGTCGGCATCCGGCCGGCGCGCACCGCGCTGCTGGCCTACGGCTGCGCTTCGCTGCTGGCGGGGCTGATCGGCGTGCTCGTCGCGCCGGTCACGACCATGTACTACGACTCGGGCTTCCTGATCGGCCTGAAGGCCTTCGTCGCCGCCATCATCGGCGGGCTGGTGAGCTACCCGCTCACCGCCATCGGCGCGCTGGCGGTGGGCGTGGTGGAAAGCTTCGGCTCCTTCTTCAGCGGCGCGCTGAAGGACGTCATCGTCTTCAGCCTGCTCATCCCGGTGCTGCTGCTGCGTTCGGCGATGGCGAAGCACCCGGAAGAGGAAGCCGAGGAGATCGACGCATGAAGCGGCGTTCGATCGTCGCCGGCGTCGCCGTGGCGGCGCTGGCGCTGGCGCTGGCGCCGGCGGTGCTGGGCAAGTTCGGCGTCTCGCTGCTCAACGACATCGGCATCGGCGCGCTGGTGGCGCTGGGGCTGGTCATACTCACGGGCATCGGCGGCGCCACCTCGTTCGGGCAGGCGGCCTTCGTCGGCATCGCGGCCTATGCCACCTCGTGGCTGTGCCTGACGCAGGGGCTGTCGCCCTGGCTCGGGCTGGTGTTCGCGCTCCTGCTCACCGCGCTGGCGGCGCTGGCCATCGGCGCGCTCACGCTGCGGCTGGGCGGGCATTTCCTGCCGCTGTCCACCATCGCCTGGGGACTGTCGATCGCGCTCTTGTTCGGCAACGTCGACGGGCTTGGCCGGCACACGGGGCTGTCGAACATCCCGGCGCTGAACCTGTTCGGCGTCTCGCTGCTGGAGCCGCGCGCGGTCTACTACCTGATCTGGGCGCTCGTGGGCTTGGCGCTGCTGTTCTGCCACAACCTGCTGCACTCGCGTCCCGGGCGCGCCATCCGCGGGCTGCGCGGCGGCAGCATCCTCCTGGCCAGCGTGGGCGCCGACGCCTTTCGCGTGCGGCTCACGCTCTTCGTGCTGGCGGCGCTGCTGGCCGGGCTGGCGGGCTGGCTCTATGCGCACGCCAACCGCTTCGTCAGCCCTTCGCCTTTTGACGTGCGCGCCAGCATCGAATACCTGTTGATGGCCGTGGCCGGCGGCCTGGGCCAGCTCACCGGTGCGCTGGTCGGCGCCGCCGCGGTGCTGGTGATGAAGAACGCGGTGCAGGACGTGCTGCCGCTGGTCACCCAGCGCGGCGGCCAGTTCGAGGCGGTGGTGTTCGCGGTGCTCTTCATCGTATTGCTGCAGCGTGCCCGTGCCGGCGTGATGGGCGGGGTGACGAAGTGGGTGCGCAAGCGTTTCCCGTCCACCGAACGCCTGGAGCGCCCGGCCGGCGTGGCGCCGCTGCCGCACCGCGCGCTGCCCCAGCGCGGCGAGCGCGTGCTCTCGGTGCGCAATCTCGTGAAGCGCTTCGGCGGCCTGGTGGCGGTGAACGACGTCGGCTTCGACGTGGCGGCGGGCGAGATCGTCGGCCTCATCGGCCCCAACGGCGCCGGCAAGTCCACGCTCTTCAACCTGGTCACCGGCACCGCGCCCATGACCAGCGGCACGGTGGAATTCCTGGGCCAGGACATCACCGGCCTGCCGCAGCGCGAAGTGGCGCGGCGCGGCATGGCGCGCACCTTCCAGCACGTGAAGCTGCGGCCGCAGATGAGCCTGCTCGACAACGTGGCGCTGGGCGCGCACGCGCGCGGCCGCGCCGGCCTGCTGCGCGCCGGCCTGCGCCTGGACCGCGCCGAGGAAGCGCAGATCATGGCCGTGGCCTGGGAGCAGCTGGAACGCATCGGCCTCGCGGACCGCGCGCACGAACTGGCGGGCAGCCTGCCGCTGGGTACGCAGCGCATCCTGGAGATCGCGCGCGCGCTCGCCGCCGACCCCGTGCTGCTGGTGCTGGACGAACCGGCCGCCGGCCTGCGCCGCAAGGAGAAGCAGGCGCTGGCCGAACTGCTGAAGAAGCTGCGCGCCGAGGGCGTGACCATCCTCATCGTCGAGCACGACATGGACTTCGTGATGAAGCTGGTCGACCGACTCGTGGTGGTGAACTTCGGCGCCAAGCTGGTCGAAGGGCTTCCGGCCGAGGTGCGCGCCGACCCGCGCGTGCAGGCGGCGTATCTGGGCGGCGCGGTCGAGCCGGAGGCCGTGCGATGACGCAGCCGATGCTCGAGATCCGCGACCTGCACGTGAGCTACGGGCAGGTGGAGGCGGTGCGCGGCGTTTCGCTTTCTCTGCTGCCGGGGCAGATCGTCTCCGTCATCGGCCCCAACGGTGCCGGCAAGACCACGCTGCTGGGCGCGGCGATGGGGCTGCTGCCGTCCACCGGCACGCTCTTGTTCGAAGGCCAGGACCTGCACGCGCTGGACGTGGAAGCGCGCGTCGAGCGCGGCCTCGTCCTGGTGCCCGAGAAGCGCGAGCTGTTCGGCGAACTCTCGGTGCTGGACAACCTGATGCTGGGCGCCTACTCGCGTTCGCTCGCGCGCGCCGAACTCAAGCGCCGGCTCGACGGCGTCTGCGCGCGTTTCCCGCGCCTGGCCGAACGCCGGGCGCAGCGCGCCGACACGCTTTCGGGTGGCGAACGTCAGATGCTGGCGCTGGGGCGCGCGCTGATGTCGCAGCCGCGGCTCCTGATGCTGGACGAGCCCAGCCTGGGGCTGGCGCCGCTCATCGTGCACGAGATCCTGGCCATCGTGCGCAGGCTGCGCGACGACGGCGTCTCCATCCTGCTGGTGGAGCAGAACGCGCGCGCCGCGCTGCAGAGTTCCGACCACGGCTACGTGATAGAGACCGGCGAAGTGGCGCTCTCGGGCGCCTCGGACCAGCTGGCCGACGACCCGCGCGTGCAGGCCTCGTACCTGGGTGGCGGCACCGATGACGCTTGAGCTGGCGCCGGCCGAACGCACGCTGCCGGCGATGCTGCGCCGGCAGGCCGAAGTCTTCGGCCCGAAGCCGCTGCTGAAGCTGCCCGGCGCCGAGTGGACGCACCGCGACGCCGCCGCCGTGGCCGCCGGTCGCGGCGCCGCGCTGCAGGCCGCCGGCGTTCAGCGCGGCGACCGCGCGGCGCTGATGTGCGGCAATCGCACCGAGTTCCTGGAGACCTTCCTGGGCTGCGGCTGGATCGGCGCCGTCTCGGTGCCGGTGAACGGCGCCGCTATGGGCCCGCAGATCGAATACCTGCTCGCCAACAGCGGCGCGAAGCTGCTCGTCATCGAAGCGCAGTACCTGCCGCGGCTGGCCACCGCCGACCTGAAGAAGACGGCGCTGCAGGCGCTGTGGGTGGTGGGCGGCGCGGGCACGGTCGAAGGTGTGAGCTGCACGCCCTGGCCGGCCGCCGGCGCGGCGGTGGCAGCGGCAGCGGTGGGGCCGGGCGACACGCTCGCCATCCTCTACACCAGCGGCACCACCGGCCCTTCGAAGGGCGTGATGTGCCCGCACGCGCAGTACTTCTGGTGGGGGCTGAACTCGGCGCGCATCCTGGGGCTGCGCGGCGACGACGTGCTCTGCAGCACGCTGCCCCTCTTCCACATCAACGCGCTCAACACCTTCGCGCAGGCGGTGGTGACCGGCGCGCAGGTGGTCTACGAGCCGAAGTTCTCGGCCTCCGGCTTCTGGCCGGCGATGCGCGAGCACGGCGCCACCGTGGTCTACCTGCTGGGCGCGATGGTGCCGATGCTGCTGGCGCAGCCGGCCACCGAGGCCGAGCGTTCGCACCGCGTGCGCGTCGGCCTGGGCCCGGGCGTGCCGGCGGCGGCAGGCGTTGCCTTCGCGGCCCGTACCGGCGTCGACCTGATCGAAGGCTACGGCTCCACCGAGACCAACTTCTGCATCGCTACCGCCCCCGGCAGCGGCCGCCGCGGCGTGATGGGCTTCGTGCAGCCCGGCTTCCAGGCGCGCGTGGTCGACGAGCACGACGTCGAGCTGCCGCGCGGCATGGCCGGCGAACTGGTGCTGCGCGCCGACGAGCCCTTCGCCTTCGCCACCGGCTACTTCGGCATGCCGGAGAAGACGGTCGAAGCCTGGCGCAACCTGTGGTTCCACAGCGGCGACCGCGTGGTGCAGGAAGCCGACGGCGCCTTGCGCTTCATCGACCGCATCAAGGACGCCATCCGCCGCCGCGGCGAGAACATCTCGTCGTACGAGGTGGAACAGGTGCTGCTGGCGCACCCGGCGGTGGCCGAGGCCGCGGTGTTCCCGGTGAAGAGCGAACTGGCCGAGGACGAGGTGATGGCCGCGGTGGTGCCGCGGCCCGGCGAGCCGCTGACGGCCGCCGAACTGTGGCGCTGGTGCGAACCGCGCCTGCCGCGCTTCGCCGTGCCGCGCTACCTGGACCTGGTGGCCACGCTGCCGCGCACCGAGAACGGCAAGGTGCAGAAGTACAAGCTGCGCGAAGGTGGGGTCACGCCGACCGCGGCCGACAGGACGAAGACGACATGACGACTTCGATGTTCTCGCTCGCCGGCCGCACGGCCTTCGTCACCGGCGCCGCGCGCGGGCTGGGCGTGGGCATCGCGCGCGGGCTGGGGCAGGCCGGCGCGGCGCTGGTGCTGAGCGACGTGGACTTCGCCGGCGTGCAGGCGGTGGCCGAACGGCTGCGCGGCGAAGGCCTGAAGGCCATCGCGATGGAACTGGACGTGCGCGACGAAGCCGCCTTCCAGCGCGCCTTCGACGGCGCCGTCGCCGCGCAGGGCGTGGTCGACATCCTCGTCAACAACGCCGCCCTGACGCCGCATGTGAGCCTGTGGGACATCACCGTGCCCGAGTGGGACGACGTGATGGCGGTGAACCTGCGCGGCGTGTTCCTCGGCAGCCGCATCGCCGCGCGCCACATGCGCGAGCGGCGCTTCGGCCGCATCCTCAACATCTCGTCGCTCGCCGGCCAGCAGGCGAGCGCGGTCACCGGCGCGCACTACGCGGCTTCGAAGGCCGGCCTGTTCGCATTGACACGCGCCTTCGCGCAGGAACTGGCGCCGCACGGGGTGACGGTGAACGCCCTCTCGCCGGCGGCGATCCACGGCCCTTCGCTGGACGAGATCGACGACGATGCGCGCCGCCGCTTCCTTGCCACGCTGCCGGTGGGCCGGTTCGGGCTGGAGACCGAGGTGGCGGCGGCCGCGGTGTACCTGGCTTCGGACGCCGCCGGCTTCACCACCGGCGCCACCCTGGACCTGAATGGCGGCAAGCTCATGCGCTGATGCGGTGCTTGCCTTCCCTGGGGCCGTGCGCTAAGATGCTTTAGAACTAAACCATTCCGAAATCATGGAGCGATCGCTCGCTCAGGAGACTCCCCCATGAAGATCGTCTGCATCGGCGGCGGCCCGGCCGGCCTGTACTTCGGGCTGCTGATGAAGAAGCTCAACCCCTCGCACGACGTGACGGTGGTGGAACGCAACCGCCCCTACGACACCTTCGGCTGGGGCGTGGTGTTCTCCGACGCCACCATGGACAACATGCGCCAGTGGGACAAGGAGACGGCCGACGAGATCCAGGAGGCCTTCAACCACTGGGACGACATCGAGCTCCTCTTCAAGGGCCACCGCATCCGCTCCGGCGGCCACGGCTTCGTGGGCATCGGGCGCAAGAAGCTGCTCAACATCCTGCAGGCGCGCTGCGAGGCGCTGGACGTGAAGCTGGTCTTCGAGACCGACGCCGACTCCGACCTGGACTACCCCGACGCCGACCTCGTGATCGCCAGCGACGGCATCAACTCGAAGGTGCGCACGAAATACGCCGGCGTCTTCAAGCCCGACATCGTGACGCGGCCCAATCGCTACATCTGGCTGGGCACGCACCGCCTCTACGACGCCTTCACCTTCGACTTCCAGCGCACCGAGCACGGCTGGTTCCAGGCCCACATCTACAAGTTCGACGACCGGACCGCCACCTTCATCGTCGAGTGCCCCGAACACGTGTGGCTGGCGCACGGCCTGGACAAGGCCGACCAGAACGACTCCATCGCCTTCTGCGAGAAGCTGTTCGCCGACAACCTGCAGGGCGCGAAGCTGATGACCAACGCGCGCCACCTGCGCGGGTCGGCCTGGCTGAACTTCCAGCGCGTGGTGTGCGAACAGTGGTGGCTGAAGAACCAGCACGGCGCCCACGTGGTGCTGATGGGCGACGCGGTGCACACGGCGCACTTCGCCATCGGCTCCGGCACCAAGCTGGCGCTGGAAGACGCGATCGAGCTGACGCGCCAGTTCCAGCGCCTGGGCGACGCGCCGGAGAACATCGGCGAGGTGCTGGCCACCTACCAGTCGCTGCGCAGCGTGGAGACGCTGCGGCTGCAGAACGCGGCCTGGAACGCGATGGAATGGTTCGAGGTGTGCGGCGCGCGCTACTGCGACCAGCTGCCGCCCGAGCAGTTCATGTATTCGATGCTCACGCGCAGCCAGCGCATCAGCCACGAGAACCTGCGCCTGCGCGACGCGAAGTGGCTGGGCGGCTACGAACGCTGGTTCGCCGAACAGGCGGGCGTGAAGGTGCCGGCCAACATGCCGGCGCCGCCACCCATGTTCACGCCCTACACGCTGCGCGGCGTGACGCTGAAGAACCGCGTCGTCGTCTCGCCGATGGCGCAGTACTCCTGCGTCGACGGCCTGCCGGCCGACTACCACCTGGTGCACCTGGGCGCGCGCGCGATGGGCGGCGCCGGCATGGTGGTGGCCGAGATGACCTGCACCAGCCCCGACGCCCGCATCACGCCCGGCTGCCCGGGCCTGTGGAACGACGCGCAGGGCGCGGCCTGGAAGCGCATCGTCGACTGGGTGCACACGAACAGCGACGCGAAGATCGCGATGCAGATCGGCCACGCCGGCCCCAAGGGCTCGACCAACGCGCCGTGGGAAGGCGCGGGCGCCGACCAGCCGCTGGCTTCCGGCAACTGGCCGCTCATCTCCGCTTCGGCGCAGCCCTACAGCGCCGACACCGCCGTGCCGAAGGCGATGGACCGCGCCGACATGGACCGCGTGAAGGCCGACTTCGTGGCCGCCACCAAGCGCGCCGCCGCCGCCGGCTTCGACTGGCTGGAACTGCACTGCGCGCACGGCTACCTGCTCTCGGCCTTCATCTCGCCGCTCACCAACCGCCGGACCGACGAATACGGCGGCAGCCTGGAGAACCGGCTGCGCTACCCGCTGGAGGTGTTCGCCGCCGTGCGCGCCGCCTGGCCGGCGGACAAGCCGATGTCGGTGCGCATCTCGGCGCACGACTGGGTCGACGGCGGCATCACGCCGAACGACGCGGTGGCCATCGCGCGCGCCTTCAAGGCCGCGGGCGCCGACATGATCGACGTCTCCTCGGGCCAGGTCTCGCCCGACCAGAAGCCCACCTACGGCCGCATGTACCAGACGCCGTTCGCCGACCGCATCCGCCAGGAGGCCGGCATCGCCACGCTGGCGGTGGGCGCCATCAGCGAAGCCGACCACGTGAACGCCATCATCTCGGCCGGCCGCGCCGACCTGTGCGCGGTGGCGCGTCCGCACTTGGCCAACCCGGCCTGGACGCTGACCGAGGCGGCCAAGATCGGCTACGTGCCGATGCCGTGGCCCAAGCAGTACCTCTCGGGCAAGCAGCAGATGGAGTCGCTGTTCCAGCGAGAGAAGGCGGCGCAGGCGCAAGCGGTCGCGGCGGCCAAGCTCTCCGCCTGAAGCGATGGCCGCGACCTCGCTGCCGCTGGCCGGGCGCCACGCGCTCGTGACCGGTGCCTCGCGCGGCATCGGCGCTGCCATCGCGCGCATGCTGGCGCAAGAGGGCGCCACACTCACGCTGCTGGGGCGCAGCGCGGCGCCGCTGCAGGCGCTGGCCGAGGAACTCGGCCCGCAGCATGGCGTGGCCACCGCCGACATCGGCGACGCGAATCAGGTGCAAGCGGCCTTCGCCACCGCGCGCGAAGCTCGCGGCCCGGTGCTGATCCTGGTCAACAACGCCGGCCAGGCCGAAAGCGCCCCTTTCGCGAAGACCACGCCCGAGCTCTGGCAGCGCATGCTGGCCGTCAACCTCACCGGCACCTTCACCTGCACCCAGGCCGCGCTGCCCGACATGCTGGCCGTGCGCCGCGGTCGCATCGTCAACGTGGCCAGCACCGCGGCCCAGCGCGGCTACGCCTACGTGAGCGCCTACGTGGCGGCCAAGCATGGCGTGCTGGGGCTCACGCGGGCGCTGGCACTGGAACTGGCGGCCAAGGGCATCACCGTCAACGCCGTGTGCCCGGGCTACACCGAGACCGAGATCCTGCGCGAGAGCATCGCCAACGTCGTCGCCAAGACCGGCCGCAGCGAAGCCGAGGCGCGCGCCGAGTTCGCCAAGGGCAATCCGCAGGGCCGCATCGTGCAGCCCGATGAGGTGGCCGACGCGGTGCGCTGGCTGTGCGGCGATGGCGCTTCGGCCATCACCGGCCAGGCGATCTCCGTGTCAGGAGGGGAAGTCACATGAACGACCTGACCGATCACGCCCATCTGGGGCTCGAAGCGCGCGCCCGCACCGACGACCACGCGGCGCTGAAACTCTGGCTGCGCATGCTCTCGTGCGTGACCGAGATCGAAGCCGAGATCCGGCGCCGCCTGCGCGAACGCTTCGGCATCTCGCTCTCGCGCTTCGACTATCTGGCGCAGCTGCACCGGCGCAAGGAAGGGCTGATGATGCGCGAGCTCTCGCGCTGCCTCATGGTGACCGGCGGCAACGTGACCGCGCTCACCGACGAACTGGAACGCGACGGCCTGGTGGCGCGCGAAAGCAGCCCCACCGACCGCCGGTCGTGGATCGTCCGCCTCACCCCCGAAGGCCGCAAGAGCTTCGAGGCGATGGCGCGCGAGCATGAACAATGGATCCTGGAGCTGTTCGAAGGCCTCGACGCCCGCGCCGTGCAGCAGCTGTACCAGCACCTGGGCAGCCTGCGCGGCCACGGCGCCCACAAGGAGAAGACCTCATGACGAACGACAACCGCATCGACCCCGGCCTGCTCGCCGGCAACCGCAAGCCCGCCGCCGGCTACCAGGCCAAGCACTTCCTCTGGCGCGTGCAGGACAAGGTGGCCACCGTCACGCTGAACCGCCCCGAGCGCAAGAACCCGCTCACCTTCGAGAGCTACGCCGAGCTGCGCGACCTGTTCGGCAACCTGCGCTACGCCGACGACGTGCACGCGGTGGTGGTGGAAGGCGCGGGCGACAACTTCTGCTCCGGCGGCGACGTGCACGAGATCATCGGCCCGCTGCTGCGCCTGAAGGCGCCCGAGCTGCTGATGTTCACGCGCATGACCGGCGACCTGGTGAAGACCATGCGCGGCTGCCCGCAGCCCATCGTGGCCGCGCTGGACGGCGTGTGCGCCGGCGCCGGCGCCATCATCGCGATGGCTTCGGACCTGCGCGTGGGCACCGCGCGCAGCAAGACCGCGTTCCTGTTCAACCGCGTGGGCCTGGCCGGCTGCGACATGGGCGCCTGCGCGCTGCTGCCGCGCATCGTGGGCCAGGGGCGCGCGAGCGAGTTGCTCTACACCGGCCGTGCACTCGGCGGCGAGGAAGGCGAACGCTGGGGCTGGCTGAACCGCCTGGTCGACCCTGCCGCGCTGCGCGACAGCGCGCAGGCGATGGCGCGCGACCTGGTCGCCGGCCCCACCTTCGCCAACGGCATCACCAAGACCATGCTCCACCACGAATGGGCGATGACGGTGGAACAGGCCATCGAGGCCGAAGCCCAGGCGCAGGCGCTGTGCATGCTGACCGAGGACTTCAAGCGCGCGCACGACGCCTTCGTCGCCAAGCAGAAGCCCGTCTTCCAGGGGAACTGAGCATGTCCGGCGCCGACCACCTGGAATGGCCCTTCTTCGAGGAGCGCCACCGCCAACTCGCCACCGACCTGGAGGCCTGGGCGCTGGAGCATCTGGACCATGAGCACGGTCCGGACGTCGATGCGGAGTGCAGGGCGCTGGTGAAGGCGCTCGGCGCCGACGGCTGGCTTTCGCACGCAGTGGGCGGCACGGCGTTCGGCGGCGCGGCCGAGGCCATCGACACGCGTTCCATCGTGCTCGTGCGCGAGACGCTGGCGCGCCACTCGGGGCTGGCCGACTTCGCCTTCGCGATGCAGGGGCTGGGCTCGGGCGCGATCTCGCTCGCTGGCACGCCGGAGCAGAAGGCGCGCTATCTGCCGCGGGTGGCGCGCGGCGAGGCGATCGCGGCTTTCGCGTTGTCGGAACCCGACGCCGGTTCCGACGTCGCCGCGATGGCCTGCGCGGCATTCGCCGACGGCGACCACTACGTGCTGGACGGCGAGAAGACCTGGATCTCCAACGGCGGCATCGCCGACTTCTACGTCGTCTTCGCGCGCACCGGCGAAGCGCCCGGGGCGCGCGGCATCTCGGCCTTCATCGTCGACGCCGGCACGCCGGGCTTCGAGATCGCCGAGCGCATCGACGTCATCGCCCCGCACCCGCTGGCGCGGCTGCGCTTCACGAACTGCCGCGTGCCGGCCACGCAGCGCGTGGGCACGGCGGCCGAAGGCTTCAAGGTCGCGATGCGCACGCTCGACGTGTTCCGCACCTCGGTGGCGGGCGCCGCGCTCGGCTTCGCGCGCCGCGCCTTGGGCGAAGGCCTGCACCGCGCCACCACGCGCAAGATGTTCGGGCAGAGCCTGGCCGACTTCCAGCTCACGCAGGCCAAGCTGGCGCAGATGGCCACCACCATCGATTCGGCTGCGCTGCTCACCTACCGCGCCGCCTGGCAGCGCGACCAGGGCCGCAACGTCACGCGCGAAGCGGCGATGGCCAAGCTGGCCGCCACCGAAGGCGCGCAGCAGGTCATCGACGCCGCGGTGCAGTTGTGGGGCGGGCTGGGCGTGGTGAGCGAACAGCCGGTGGAGCGCTTGTACCGCGAGATCCGCGCTTTGCGCATCTACGAAGGCGCGACCGAGGTGCAACTGCTCATCATCGCGCGCGAACTGCTGAAGGACGTGCGCGGATGAGCGTCTTCGTCCGTGAGCGCCGCATCCGGTTTTCCGACTGCGACCCCGCCGGCATCGTCTTCTACCCGCAATACTTCGTGATGTTCAACGGGCTGGTGGAGGACTGGGTCAACGAAGGGTTGGGCCTTTCGTACCACGGCTTCGTCGCCGAGCGGCGCATCGGCCTGCCCACCGTGCACCTGGACGCCGACTTCAAGGCGGTGAGCCCGCTGGGCGACCTGGTGGCGCTGCAGCTTGCCGTGGAAAAGCTGGGCCGCACCTCGCTCACGCTGCAGGTGCAGTGCGCCGGCCGCGACCACGGCGACGTGCGCATCGCCATGCACCAGGTCATCGTCACCACCTCGCTCGACACCCACCGCGCCATCGAGATCCCGGCCGACCTGCGCGCGGCCATCGAACGCTTCAAAGGCAGCACCCCATGAACCCCATCCAGGTCCTCCAACCCCCCGGCTGGCCGCGCCCCAAGGGCTATGCCAACGGCGTCAGCGTGCGCGGTCGCCAGGTCTACGTGGCCGGCATGGTCGGCTGGGACGCCGAAGGACGCTTTCCCAGCGACGACTTCGCCGAGCAGACGCGCCAGGCCCTGAAGAACGTGGTGGCGGTGCTCGACGAAGCGGGCGCGAAGCCCGAGCACATCGTCCGCATGACCTGGTACGTGACGAACAAGCGCGAGTACCTGGCCGCCGGGCGCGCGGTGGGGCAGGCGTTTCGAGAGATCATCGGGGCCTACAACGCGGCCATGTCGGCGGTGGAGGTCACCGCGCTGATGGAAGACCGCGCCAAGGTCGAGATCGAAGTCACTGCCGTCATTCCCGATTAGGACATTGCCATGGCCGCCAAGCAAAGTTTCAACGCCGACGACCCGCTGCTGCTGGACCAGCAGCTCACCGACGACGAACGCGCGGTGCGCGAAGCCGCCGCCGCCTACTGCCAGGAAAAGCTGGCACCCCGCGTGCTGGAAGCCTTCCGCCACGAGAAGCCGGACACCACCATCTTCCGCGAGATGGGCGAGATCGGCCTCCTGGGCCCGACGATTCCGGAAGCCTACGGCGGCCCCGGCCTCAACTACGTGAGCTACGGCCTCATCGCGCGCGAGGTCGAGCGCGTCGACTCCGGCTACCGCAGCATGATGAGCGTGCAGAGCTCGCTCGTCATGGTGCCCATCTTCGAGTTCGGCAACGAAGCGACGAAGCAGAAGTACCTGCCCAAGCTCGCCACCGGTGAATGGATCGGCTGCTTCGGCCTCACCGAGCCCAACCACGGCAGCGACCCCGCCAGCATGGTGACGCGCGCGCGCAAGGTGCCCGGCGGCTACAGCCTCACGGGCAGCAAGATGTGGATCTCCAACAGCCCGTTCGCCGACGTCTTCGTCGTCTGGGCCAAGGACGACGAAGGCGCCATCCGCGGCTTCGTGCTGGACAAGGGCGCCAAGGGCCTTTCCGCCCCCGCCATCCACGGCAAGGTGGGCCTGCGCGCCAGCACCACCGGCGAGATCGTGATGGACGGCGTGTTCTGCCCCGAGGAGAACGCGTTCCCCGAGGTCAGAGGCCTGAAAGGCCCCTTCACCTGCCTGAACAGCGCGCGGTACGGCATCGCCTGGGGCGCGCTGGGTGCCGCCGAAGACTGCTACCAGCGCGCGCGCCAGTACACGCTGGACCGCAAGCAGTTCGGCCGCCCGCTGGCGGCCAACCAGCTGATCCAGAAGAAGCTGGCCGACATGCTGACCGACATCACGCTGGGCCTGCAGGGCTGCCTGCGGCTGGGGCGCATGAAGGACGAGGGCACCGCCTCGGTGGAGATCACCAGCATCATGAAGCGCAACAGCTGCGGCAAGGCGCTGGAGATCGCGCGCACGGCGCGCGACATGATGGGCGGCAACGGCATTTCCGACGAGTTCGGCGTCGCGCGCCACCTGGTGAACCTGGAAGTGGTGAACACCTACGAAGGCACGCACGACATCCACGCGCTGATCCTGGGCCGCGCCATCACGGGGATCGCCGCCTTCAGCTGAGGCCGACATGGCCGCCGGCCCGTACTGGAACCCCGAGCTGGAGACCCGGCCCTGGGCCGAGGTGGAGCGCTGGCAGGCCGGGCAGGTGGCGCAGGCGCTGCCTGCCGTGCGCGCCCGCTCGGCGATGTATGCGCGGCTGCACGAACCCGTGCGCGGCGTGGCGGTGCGCGAGTTCGCCGACCTCGCGCGCCTGCCCTTCACGCTGAAGGACGACGTGCGGGCCGCGCAGGACGCGGCCACCGACGAACGCCCGCTGGGCGACAACCAGGGCGCGCCGATGCGCGACATCGTGCAGACCCTTTGCTCCAGCGGCACTACGGGCCGGCCGCTGTACTACGCGCTGACGAAGTCCGATGCCGAGGTCTTCGCCGACGCCATCGCGCACAACTGGTTCACCGCCGGCATCCGCCCGGAAGACGTGGTGGCGCACCTGGTGGGCCTGCCGATGGTGGCCGGCGGGCTGCCCTATGCCGACGGCTTCCGCCGCCTGGGCGCCACGCTGTGCTGGCTGGGCGGCTTTCCCACCGACCGCATCCTGCGCGAGATGCGCCACCTGCGCTGCACGGCGGTCCTGGCGACCACCTCGTTCGCGCTCCATCTGGCGCAGCAGGGCGGCGCGCCGCAGGAAGGCCCGCCTTCGCGTCTGGCCAAAGTGCTGGGCGGCGGCGAGCCGGGCCTGGGCCAGCCCGAGATCCGCCAGCGCATCACCGCGGGTCTGGGGCTCACGCACCTGCGCGAGACCATGGGCCTGGGCGACGTCATCTCCGGCATGTGGGCCGAGTGCGAAGCGCAGGACGGCATGCACTTCAACGCCCAGCGCTACGTGGCCGTCGAGCTGATCGACCCCGAGACCGGCGAGGTGCTGCCCTGGCGCGAAGGCGCCACCGGCGAGATCGTCTACACCGCCTTCGCGCGCGAGGCCACGCCCATGGTGCGCTACCGCTCGCGCGACCACGCGCTGGTGGTGGGCACGGCCTGCGCCTGCGGACGGACCAGCCCGCGCATGCGCTGCATCGGCCGCACCGACGACATGCTCATCTACAAGGGCATGAACGTGTTTCCCACCGCGCTGCGCGACCTGGTGGCTTCGCGCTTCGCCGACCGCGCCGAGCCGCTGGTGCGGGTGTGGAAGGCGACGAAGGAACAAGTGCGCTTCGACGACGCCATTCCGATGGACGTGGAAGCGCGCGAAGGCCTGGCGCCCGCAGGCTTCGAGGCACTGGCGCGCGAAATCGAAGCCGAGGTGCGCGCGCAGCTGCAGGTGCGCGTGGCCGTCACCGTGCTGGCGGCCGGCCAGTTGCCGAAGAGCGCCTACAAGAACCCGCTGCTCGCGGTGAGGAACAGTCCATGAAGTTCGACGACGCCGCCATTCCCGCCGGCCACTGCTGGAGCTCGCCCTTCGTGCGCTGGCAGGGCGCGCTGGCGGACCTGTCCAGCACCGACCTGGCCGCCGCCGTCACCGCCGCGGCGCTGGTGCAGCGCGGGCTGGACGAGAGCGACTTCGAAGGTCTGGTCGTCGGCCTCACGGTGCCGCAGGCGCAGAGCTTCTACTTCGCGCCCACGCTGGCGGCGCGGCTGGGCATGCCAACGCTCACCGGCCCGCTGCTGGCGCAGGCCTGCGCCACCTCGGTCGCCTGCGTGGCGCATGCGGCGATGGGGGTGGAACGGCAGGGCGGCGCGCAGCTGGTCGTCGCCACCGACCGCACCAGCAACGGCCCGCTGCTGGTGTACCCGCGCCCGCAGGGCATGGGCGGCGCGCCGCAGACCGAGCAGTGGGTGCTGGACAACTTCGCCGCCGACCCCAACACCGGCCAGGCCATGGTGGCCACGGCCGAGAACGTGGCGCGCGAAGGGAAGATGAGCCGCGCCGCGCTCGACGAGCTGACCCTGTTGCGCTGGACCCAGTACCAGCGCGCGCTGGCCGACGACCGCGCGTTGCAGCGGCGCTACTTCCAGGCGGTGGACCTGCCGCTCGGCAAGGGCCGCAGCCTGCGCGTGGAAGCCGACGAAGGCGTGCACCCCTACAGCGCCGAAAGCCTGGCGAAGCTGAAGCCGCTGGCCGAAGGCGGCGTGGTCACCTTCGGCAACCAGACGCACCCGGCCGACGGCTGTGCCGGCGCGGTGGTCACCACCGCCGAACGCGCCCGTGCCATGGGTGCTGCCGGCGGCCCGGTGGTGCGCCTGCTGGCTTGCGGCTTCGCGCGCGCCGAGAAGGCGCACATGCCCAAGGCCGCCACCACCGCGGCGCAGCGCGCGCTGCACGACGCGGGCCTGGCCATCGGGCAGGTGCGCTGCGTGGTCACGCACAACCCGTTCGCGGTGAACGACCTCTGGTTCGCGCAGCAGACCGGCTTCGGGCTCGAGCGCATGAACCCGCTGGGCTGCAGCCTGATCTACGGCCACCCGCAGGGGCCTACGGGGCTGCGTGGCATTGCCGAACTGATCCAGGCCCTGGTGGCCGAAGGCGGCGGCGTCGGCGTGTTCACCGGCTGCGCCGCCGGCGACACCGGCGCGGCGCTGGTGCTGCGGGTCGACTGACCCCTACCAGCTGCCCGTGTTGGGCATCGAGACCCAGGGCTCGGCCGGTGCCAGCGCGGGGCCGTCCTGCAGCAGTTCGATCGAGATGTTGTCGGGCGAACGCACGAAGGCCATGCGGCCGTCGCGCGGCGGGCGCAGGATGGTCACGCCGTGTTCCTGCAGGCGGCGGCAGGCGGCGTAGATGTCGGGCACCGCGTAGGCCAGGTGGCCGAAGTTGCGGCCGCCGGTGTAGACCTCGGGGTCCCAGTTGTGCGTGAGCTCGACCTGCGCCTCGGGCTGGCCGGGCGCGGCCAGGAAGATGAGCGAGAAGCGGCCGCCGGGCACGTCGGTGCGGCGCACCACCTCCAGGCCGAGCGCGTCGCGGTAGAAGCGCAGCGAGGCTTCGGGGTCGGTGATGCGCACCATGGTGTGCAGGTATTTCATGGCTTCTTTTTCACGAGTGGGCGATGGGCGCGATTCTCCGCGCAACTCGGTTACAGGCTGGGTGAGGGGTCTGGCTATGCTGGACCGAAGACTTTCTCAGGTGACGCGAACCATGGCCCGAACCGGCGCGAAGCTTTCCCTTGGTGGTGCGACGCTGCTGGCGCTGCTGTGCGCCTGCGGTGGCGGCTCGGGTGACGCGGGGACGGCGTCGCCTTCGCCGGTGGCTTTGCCCTCGCCGTCGCCGTCTCCTTCACCGACGCCGTCGCCGTCGCCGTCGCCGTCCCCATCGCCCTCACCGTCACCGTCACCGTCACCGTCACCGTCGCCATCGCCATCGCCTTCGCCTTCGCCTTCACCATCCCCTTCGCCGTCACCCTCGCCGTCACCCTCGCCGTCCCCGTCCCCCGACGTCACCGTCACGCTCGACCCCACCAGCACGCGCCCCATCTCGCCCTACATCTACGGCATGAACTTCTGGGGTGGCGTGACGAACGCGCCGCCGCTGCCCACGCTGGACCGTGCCGGCGGCAACCGCTGGACGGCCTACAACTGGGAGAACAACGCCTCCAACGCGGGCAGCGACTACCTCTACCAGAACGACAACTACCTCAGCGCCAGCAGCGTGCCGGCCGAAGCGGTGCGCGCGCTCATCGCCGCCGACCGCGCGGCCGGCGCCGCCAGCCTGGTGACGGTGCCGATGCAGGGTTGGGTGGCGGCCGACGAGAGCGGCCCCGTCAGCACCGCGAACCCGCCGGACACCACGCGCTTCAAGCCGCTGGTGTTCAGGAAGAGCACGCAGTCCGCCGCGCCCTTCACCACCGCGCCGCCCACCACCGACGACGCGGTGTACGCCGACGAATTCGTCTGGGCGCTGGACCAGAAGTTCGCCGGCCTGGGCCTCTTCGCCGCCGGCAGCACGCTGCCCGCCTTCGTGCAGTTCGACAACGAGCCCGAGCTGTGGAACTCCACCCACCTGGAAGTGCAGGGCAGCGCGCCCGTCACGTCCGACGCCTACATCGCGAAGACGATCGCGCTGGCGCAGGCGCTGAAGGACCGCTTCCCCGGCATCGTCACCGTGGGCCCCGCGCACTACGGCTTCGGCGGCGTCTTCTCGTGGCAGGGCGAACTGTCGGCCAGCCCGAACGGCGCCAACTGGTTTGCCGACAAGTACCTGGCCGCGCTGAAGACCGCCAGCACCACGTACGGCCGCGCGCTGGTGGACGTGTACGACTTCCACTGGTATTCAGAAGCGCGCGACCCCGCGGGCAACCGCGTCACCAACCTGAGCGGGCCGACGCTGACCGACGCCCAGGTGCAGGCCATCGTGCAGAGCCCGCGCAGCCTGTGGGACCCCACCTATGCCGAATCGTCGTGGATCCACGACGTGCTGGGCGCGCCGCTGCGCATGCTGCCGCGCCTGCAGGCCAAGGTGGCGGCCGCCAGCCCGGGCACGAAGCTGGGCATCACCGAATACAACAACGGCGGCTGCCAGCACGTGGCCGGCACGTTGGCGCAGGCCGACAACCTGGGCATCTTCGGCGCCCAGGGCCTGTACCTGGCCAACTACTGGCCGCTGGGCAGCAACGAGAACTACTGCCTCGCCGCCTTCCGTGCCTTCCGCGGCTTCGACGGCGCCGGTGCCACCTTCGGCGACACCGCGGTGCAGGCCACTTCCGGCAACGTGCAGGCCGTGGCCGCCTACGCCAGCACCGACAGCACGCGAGCCGGCCGCGTCGTGCTGGTGGCCATCAACCGTTCCACCGCCGCGCAGCAGGTGGCCTTCAGCGGGCTGGCGGTCTCGGGCACGGCGCACCTGTGGCGCATCAGCGCCGCCACGGCAGCGGGCCAGAACCCGGTGAAGCCGGTGGCGGCGGGCACGCAGGCGGTGAGTGGCTCGGGCTTCAGCCTCTCGCTGCCGGCGTTGAGCGTGACGACGATCGACATCTACTGAAGGCGGGGGCCGGATCCAGGCGGCCGGCACAATGCCGCATGAGCACCTCGCACGCCATCCGCAGCGTCCGCGTCACGCCCATCGCCTTCCGCGATCCCCCGCTGCTCAACGCGGCGGGCATCCACGAGCCCTGGGCGCTGCGTTCGATCATCGAAGTCGAGACCGCGTCGGGCCGCGTGGGCATCAACGAAAGCTACGGCGACCTGCCCATGCTGGAAGCGCTGGCCAAGGCCACGCCCGCGCTGCAGGGCCTTTCGCCCTGGGCGTTGAACGAGATGGAAACCCGCGTGGCCGCGCTGGTCACGCCGCCCGCCCAGGCCCGCTCGGAGTTCCTTGAGCCGCAGGTCTCGCTGGCGCCGGGCACCCATGTCTCCAAGACCGTGGCCAAGGTCGTCAGCGCCTTCGAAGTGGCGATGATGGACCTGCAGGGCCAGCTGGCCGGCGCGCCCGTCGTCGACCTGCTGGGCGGCGCGGCGCGCGACCGCGTGCCCTATTCGGCCTACCTCTTCTACAAGTACGCGCAGCACGTGGGGCAACCCTATGCGCCCGATCCCTGGGGCGAGGCGCTCACGCCGGAACAACTGGTGGCGCAGGCGCGGCGCATGATCGAGTTGCACGGCTTCGGCAGCATCAAGCTCAAGGCCGGCGCGCTGCCGCCCGCGCAGGAAGCCGAAGGCGTGCTGGCGCTGGCGCGCGCCTTCCCGGGCACGCCGCTGCGCATCGACCCCAACGCCAACTGGACCGTCGCCACCAGCCTGAGGATCGTCGAGCGGCTGCGCGGCGTGCTGGAGTACTACGAGGACCCGGCCCCCGGACTCGAAGGCATGGCCGCCGTGGCGCGCGCCTGCGAAGTGCCGCTGGCCACCAACATGGTGGTGACCGACTTCGCCGAGTTCCGCCGCAATGCCGACCTGGGCTGCCCGGTGAAGATCGTGCTGAGCGACCACCACTACTGGGGCGGCCTGCGCGCGACGCAGCGCTTGTCGACGCTGTGCCGCACCTTCGACCTCGGCCTGTCCATGCACAGCAACTCGCACCTGGGCATCAGCCTCGTGGCCATGACCCACCTGTGCGCCAGCGTGCCGCATCTCACCTACGCCTGCGACACCCACTACCCCTGGCAGGACGATGAAGTCGTCGAAGGCGGCCGCCTGCAATTCGAGAACGGCAGCCTGCGCGTGCCCACGCGGCCCGGCCTGGGCGTGACGCTGGACCGCGAAGCGCTGGCCCGCCTGCACGACAACTACCTGCGCTGCGGCATCCGCCACCGCGACGACCTGGCGCAGATGCGGAAGTACGATCCCACCTTCACCGGCATCCAGCCCCGCTTCTGAAGGAACCCGATGCAACGCCACGCCCTCGTCCGTCGTTTCCTGGCCGCCGGCACGCTGCTGCTGGGCGGTGGGCTCGCCCTGCACGCGCCGGCCATGGCGCAAGGGGCCTGGCCGACGGGCAAGGCCATCACCTACCTCGTGCCGTTCCCGCCCGGCGGCAACACCGACACGCTCGCGCGCCTGATCGCTCCGGCGCTGCAGACGGCGCTGGGCACGCCGGTGGTGATCGACAACAAGGCCGGCGCCGGCGGCAGCGTGGGGTCCGCCATGGCCTCGCGTGCTGCGCCCGACGGCTACACGATCCTGGGCGGCACGATCAGCTCGCACGCCATCAACGTGAGCCTGTACGCCAAGCTCGACTACGACCCGGTGAAGTCCTTCGAGCCGGTGGCCATGCTGGGCTCGGGCCCGCTGGTGCTGGCGGTCAACGCTTCCAGTCCGTACAAGACGCTCAATGACGTGCTGGCCGCCAGCAAGGCCAAGGCGGGTGGCCTGTCGTCGGCGTCGCCGGGTGTCGGCACCTCGCCCCACATGGCGCTGGAACTGCTGTCCTACCAGTCGGGGGTCAAGTTCACCCACGTGCCTTACAAGGGCAGCGGGCCGGCGGTGCAGGACCTGATCGGCGGCCAGGTGGACATGATGTTCGACACCATCCTCATCGTGGGGCCGCACATCCAGTCGGGCAAGCTGCGCCCCATCGCCGTCAGCAGCTCGAAGCGCCTGGAGGCCTTGCCCCAGGTGCCCACCATCGCCGAAGCCGGCCAGAAGGGCTTCGACATGGGGTCCTGGCAGGCCGTCTTCGCTCCGGCGGGCACGCCCAGGCCCATCGTCGACCGGCTGCACGCCGAGATCATGAAGGCGCTGGCCACCCCCGAAGCGCAGGCGCGCCTGAAGGGCTTCGGCATGGTGCCCTCGGACATGACCCCCGCGCAGCTGGGCGAGTACCAGAAGAGCGAAGTCGAGAAGTGGGCGAAGGTGGTGAAGGCAGCGGGCATCAAGGCCGAGTGAGCGGCGCGGCCCCTCAAGCCTTCATACCTTCTCAGCCCAGCGCCAGCGCCTTCAGCTGCTGTTCGAGCGTGCGCCCTTCGGCGTCCTTCAGCGCCGCCTCGCGCAGCGAAGCCAGCGTCTGCGCCGCCTGCGGTTTGCCGCGCAGCAGGCGTGCTGCCTGCATGAGCTTGTCGAAGCGGCTGCTGCCGCGCGCGTGGGTGTCGCTGTAGCCCTTCACCAGCCGGCGGCAGCGCAGTTCCTCCAGCGCCAGCGCGCGGTCGGTCTTCAGCGTGGCCTGCACCTGCTGCAGCCAAGCCTGCAGGTGCGCCTGCTCCTGCGCGTGGCGCCGGTTGCCGCGGCGCCAGCGGCGAAGAGAAGCCATCAGGCGCAGCTGCAGGTGGCCGGCGAGCGTCTGCGAATGGATGCGGCGGCCCTTGTCCAGCTTGGCCGCGACCCAGGATTTCAGCGCGGGTGAGGCTTCGACGCGGTCGGCCCAGGCGCGCGGCAGCAGCCCCAGCGCTTCCTCCAGCCGGGGGTGGAAGTACTCCTCGGTGCCGAACACGTCTTCGGCCTTCGCGCCGATCTCGCCGCGCACGCGCGCCGTGCGTTCGGCGCGTGTCTTCAGGTCGGCGACGCGGATAACGTCGTCGTAGCTCATCGCCACCGCCACCCAGCGCGCGGCTTCGATCGTGAGCGCGTGGCCTTCGCTGCCGTCGTCGGCGGCGGCCAGCGCGGCCACGTGGTCCAGGTACTCGCGGCCGTAGTCGGCGTCCTGCCAGTCGACCACACGCGCCAGTCCTTCGCCCAGCCAGTCCCAGGCCGGGCGCGGAAAGTGCTGGCGGATGCGGTCCACCAGCGGCTGCAGTGCCGGCGCCGCAGCCCGTTCGGGCAGCGGGCGCGGCGGCGTCTCCATGCTGCGCGAAGGCGGTGCGACCACCGGCGCGGTCGCCGAAGCCAGTTCGGCCGCCGCGCGCATGGCGGCCAGGCTGGCCTTCACGCCGACGCCGCTGCGTTCGATTACCGCTTCGAATGCGGCGCGCTCGAAGGGCAGGGCGCCGCTGCCGGCCAGGCCGCCGAACAGGCTGGCGCTGATGACGCTGCCGTGGCCCACCGCCAGCGCCTGCATGTCGGCCACCACCAGCTGGCGCGCGGCGCCGCGCAGCACGTCCAGCACGGCGGCGCTGTCGGCCAGGCCGTTGCCGGGCACGATCTTCTCCTGCACGGCGTAGGTGCGGTGGCTGCTGGCCACCAGCACCGTGCGGTCGGGCGTGACGAGGCCGCGTTCCACCGCACGGCCGGCTTCCATCAGCTCGGCGGCGATGAGCACGTCCACGTCGCCCGGCACCGGCATCAGCGCCATCACCGGCTCGCGGCCGGGGGTGGGTTCGACCAGCTCGATGTAGTAGATGGTGGCGCCGGTGCGCTGCGCGACGCCGGCCACCGAGGTGGCCTGCGCGGTCCAGCCGGCGTGTTCGGCGAGGTCGACGATCCAGTCGACCAGCACGCCGCCGCCCTGGCCGCCCAGGGCCATGACGGCGATGCGCCAGGTCTTCGGGTCGGGGGCGCGCATCAGTTTGCTCCCTGCGCGTAGAGCGCCCGCGCGGCGCGGGCCCGCGCCTGGCGCGCCTGCAGCCAGCCCACCAGCCGGGTGCGCCAGCGCGCACGCCAAATCTCGAGGGCGCCCGGGTTGTGCACCTTGTGCGCCTTGTAGAACGAAGGGCAGAGCACGGCTTCGTCGGCCACCTCGCCGCAGTGGCCGCAGGCGACGCAGTGTTCGTCGACATGCGCCACCGGGTCGGGCTTCAGCGCGTCGCCCGAAGGCGCCAGCGTCAAGCTGGGGCAGCCGGAGACGCGCATGCAGGCGTGGTCGCCCGAGCACACCGCGGCGTCGACGCCGAAGCGTTCCTTCTGCACCCGTTCGCCGGCGCCGATGGCCTTGGCCGTGGCCGGCTTCTCGCGCCGCTGGCGGTTGAGCATGCACTCGCTCTGCGCGATCACCACCTTCGGGCCCGGCTCGCGCGAGCTCAGCGCTTCCTGCAGCGCGGCGCGCATGGCAGCCACGTCGTAGGTGCGCTTGATCGTGCGCACCCAGTTCACGCCCACGCCGCGCACCGCGGACTCGATGGGGTGCATGGTGCTGCGGTTCGGGTTGAGCGCGCGCGAAGAAGGAATGTCCTGCCCGC
Source organism: uncultured Rubrivivax sp. (assembly GCA_964454485.1). GTDB lineage: Bacteria > Pseudomonadota > Gammaproteobacteria > Burkholderiales > Burkholderiaceae_C > Rubrivivax. The sequence goes on along the minus strand of CAYVXO010000007.1, from coordinate 22,977 downwards.
CGGTGGCCGCCGAGTAGTTGTTGTCGACGATCAGGAACAGGTTGTCGTGGCGGTTGAACACCGCGTTGGCGATGCCGCTGGTGAGGCCGTTGTGCCAGAAGCCGCCGTCGCCCATCACCGCGATGGCCTTCTTGGCCGCGCCCAGCTGCGGCCCGGCCGCGAAGGCCGAGGCGCTGCTGGCGCCCAGCCCGTAGCCCATGGTGGTGGCGCCGATGTTGAACGGCGGCATGATGGAAAACAGGTGGCAGCCGATGTCGGCCGACACGTGGTGCTCGCCCAGTTCGCGTTCCACCAGCTTGAGCGAAGAGAAGATGGGCCGCTCGGGGCAGCCCACGCACAGGCCGGGCGGGCGCGGCGGCAGCAGCGGGGCGACTTCGGCGGCGCGTGGCGAAGGCATCGGCAGCGCCACCGGCTTCGCGAACGCGGCCGGGTGGTGCTGCTCCAGGAAGCCGCGCAGCGCCTTCACGAGTGCGGCCACGGTGTAGTCGCCGCCCATCGGCAGCAGGTCCTTGCCGTGCACCTTCGTGTCCAGCCCGTGGCGGCGCAGGATCGTGTTCAGGTGCTGCTCGTGGTAGTCGGGCTGGCCTTCTTCCACCACCAGCACGGCCTGCTTGCCGCTGCAGAAGCGAACGACCTCCTCGTCGATCAGCGGGTAGGCCACGTTCAGGATGTACAGCGGCACCCGGCTGTCGCCGAAGGCGTCGGCCTGGTCGAGCAGCTTCAATGCGCGCAGCACGTTGTTGCTCATGCCGCCGAGCAGGATCACGCCGATGTGGCCGAGCTCGCCTTCGTGGATCTCGTTCAGGCCGTGCTCGACGATGAAGCGCTGCGCCGCCGGCCAGCGCTGCTGCACCTTCTCGCGCTCGTGCAGGAACGAAGCCGGCGGCAGCACGATGCGGTTGACGTCGCGGCGCGGGTGTTCCAGCGCTTCCTTCAGCGAGAACTTCGGCCGCCGGTTCTCCTGCGTGACGAAGCTGCCGTGCAGGTGGCAGGAGCGGATGCGCAGCTCCAGCATCACCGGCGTGTTCGTCGCTTCCGAGAGCGCGAAGCCGTCGTGCACCGCCTTCACGATGGAAGGCAGGTGCGGCTTGGGGTCGAGCAGCCACATCTGCGACTTCATCGCGAAGGCGTGGGTGCGCTCCTGCATGATGCTGGAGCCTTCGCCGTAGTCCTCGCCGACGATGATGAGCGCGCCGCCCGTCACGCCGCCAGAAGCCAGGTTGGCCAGCGCGTCGGAAGCGACGTTGGTGCCGACGGTGGACTTCCACGTGACCGCGCCGCGCACCGGGTAGTTCACCGAAGCCGAGAGCGCCGCCGCGGCCGCGGCTTCGCTGGCGGCGGGCTCGAAATACACGCCCAGCTCGTTGAGGATGGGCTGCGCGTCGGCCAGCACGTCCATCAGGTGCGAGATGGGCGAACCCTGATAGCCGGTGACGTAGCCGACGCCGGCTTCCAGCAGCGCCTTCGTCACCGCGAGGATGCCCTCGCCTCGGAAGGTGGTGCCCGCCGGCACCTTCAGCTGCTGGACTTCGCGCGCGAAGGAACGCTCTGCCATGTTCGTCCGTCTCCCTAGGCCGCCACCAGCGCCAGCACGCGCAGCGGCGAGCCCGAGCCGCCCTTGATCTTCAGCGGCGCCGAGACCACCACCGCGCCGGTGGGCGGCAGCTGGTCCAGGTTCGTCAGGCACTGCAGGCCGTACTTGTTGGCGCCGTGCATCAGCGTGTGGCAGGGGTAGGGCACGGGCCAGCCGTGCGACTGGCCGGCGTCGGTGTTGATGGTCTCGACGCCGAAGCCGCGCACGTTGCGCGAGAGCAGCAGTTCCACCGCCGCCTGCGTGGGGCCGGGCGTGTGCGGGCCGTCCTCCTTCATGTTCACGAAGCTCGCGGGGTCGGCGATGCGCTTGCTCCAGTCGGTGCGGAACAGCACCCAGGCGCCGGCCGGGATGCGGCCGTGCTTCGCTTCCCAGGCTTCGATGTGCGCGGGGGTGAGGTTGAAGTCGGGGTTCGCCGCGACCTCCAGGCTGCAGTCGATGACGCAGGCCGGGCCGATGAACTGCCTGGGGTCGATGGTCTCCACCGTGTTCGCCGGGTGGTCCTTGCCGGTGATCCAGTGCACCGGGGCGTCGAAGTGGGTGCCGGTGTGTTCGCCGCAGGAGAAGTTGTTCCAGTACCAGCCGGGGCCGGCGTCGTCGTACTGCGAGATGCGTTCCTGCCTGAAGCCCCAGGTCTGGCCGAACTGCGGCGGCAGCACCAGCGGCGGGAACTCCGGCGAAAGCGTCTGCGTCAGGTCCACCACGCGCACGGCGCCGGTGGCGATCTGCTGGGCGACCTGGGTCAGGGCAGCGGTCATCTCGTGTTCTCCTGGGGGCCGCGAACGCAGGCCCATCTTCCACTGTGGCGGCAGAACGCGCGCGCCGCAATCCGGAAAGCGCACCCGCCTGTCCGCTTTGCGCCACCCCGCGGCGGGCGGGGTCCGCACCCCCGGGTATGTCCGGTGTGCCCGCGATTTGCTTTAATTCTCAAATGCATCACGCCCACCCCCACCTGCTGGAAGCCTTTCCGCTCAGCCGCGCGAGCACGGTGCAGGAGGCCTGCGAACGGGTCGGCCGCATCTTCTCGCCGCACCGGCTGGAACTGCGGGGCGCGGCGCAGGGCCTGGACCTGCACCACAACCAGGTGCGCCTGCGCGAGCTCAGCCTGAACACGCTGAGCTACGGCGCCGACGTGCTCATCGACCCCGGCGAGCGCGGCGACTTCTTCATGGTGCAACTGCCGCTGGCGGGCCACGCCGCCATCGTCGAAGGCTGCGCCGAGACGCGCGGCGACACTCGCATGCTCACCGTGCTGCAGCCGCGCCAGCGCTGCCGCATGCTGTGGAGCGGCGACTGCCGCATGATCCTGCTGCAGGTGCCGCGCGACGTGGTGGAGCGCCGCGCCGCCGAGTGGGGCCGCAAGGCCCCGCCGCGCTTCGCCAGTGCGCGGTCGCGCCAGGACCCCGAGGTGGCCGCCTGGTGGCAGGCGGTGGAAGACCTCACCTGCAACCTCGACCGTCACGGGCCGCAGTGGATGCGCCACCCGGCGGCCTGCGCGGCGATGGAGGAATTCCTGCTCTCGGCCTTCACCGCCATGCTGAGCGAGCCCGAGGCGGCCTCCGCCGGGCGCGGCGACGAACGCTGCCTGCGGCGCGCCAAGGAATACATCCACGGCCACCTGGACCGCGCGCTCTCGCTGCCGGAGATCGCGCGCCACGCCGGCGTGAGCCCGCGCACGCTGGAAGCCGCCTTCAAGCGCCAGGGCGAGCCGACGCCCGTGGCCTACGCACGCCGGCAGCGGCTGGCCGCGGTGCACCGCGCGCTGCGCGCGGCGGCGCAGGAAGGGCGCGCCGCCAACGTCACCGAGGTGGCGCTGGCGCACGGCTTCCTGCACCTGGGCCGCTTCGCCGCCCAGTACCGCGCGCAGTTCGGCTGCGCGCCTTCCCAGACCCTGCGCCTGCACTGAGACATGAACCCTTCGACCACCCGCCGCCGCCCGGCGCGGCTGCCGCTGGCACCCGAATCGCTGGGCCTGGAGTCGCGCGCACGCGAGGAAGACCACCAGTCGCTGCGCCTGTGGCTGCGCCTGCTGTCGTGTGCCAACCAGCTGCAGACCGAATTGCGGCGGCGCCTGCAGCAGCGCTTCGGCATCTCGCTCGCGCGCTTCGACTACCTGGCCCAGCTGCACCGGCACCCGGAAGGCATCAGCATGGGGGCGCTCTCGAACCACCTCATGGTCACCGGCGGCAGCGTCACCGGGCTCACCAACGAACTGGTGAAGGAAGGCCTGGTGGCGCGCGAGGTGTCAAAGAGCGACCGCCGCTCGTTCCAGCTGCGGCTCACGGCCGCCGGCCGCAAGGCCTTCGAAGGCATGGCCGCCGAGCACGAAGCCTGGGTGGTGGCGATGTTCGCCGGCTTCGCCGCCGCCGAACGCGAGCAACTGGCGCAGCTGCTGGGCCAGCTGCGGCTGCACGTGGCGCAGGCCGGCGACGGCGTGCAGGCCTGAAGCGTCAGAGCATGCGCGGCAGCCAGAGCGCGATGCCGGGCAGCACGATGATCAGGCCGATGAGCAGCATCGTGCAGGCGATGTAGGGCGCCGCCGCCAGCGACACCGTCTTCAGCGTCGTGCCCTTGGGCGCGATGCCCAGCATGATGAACAGCAGCATGCCGAAGGGCGGCGTCGTGAAGCCCACCTCGAACAGCAGCAGCAGGATCAGGCCGAACCACACCTTGTCCAGGTTCAGGCTCGCCGCCAGCGGCATGAAGATGGGCAGCGTGATCAGCATCATCGACACCTGGTCCATGAACATGCCCATCAGGAACACGATGCCGACGATGACCGCCATCACGGCGTAGGTGCCGAGGTCGAACGACAGCGCCCACTGGATGAAGCCGGCGCTGGCGCCGGTGAAGGCCAGCACCTGCGCGAAGGTGCTGGAAGCCGAGATGATGAGGAAGGTCATGCCGGTGACCTTCATCGCGTCTTCCAGGCTCCTCCAGACGATCTCCAGCCGGAAGCGGCGGTAGGCCAGCAGCAGGATCACCACGCCCACGCAGCCCAGCGCCGCCGATTCGGTGGGCGAGGCGATGCCCATCAGGATGGTGCCCACCACCATGAAGATGATCACCCCCATCGGCAGCACGTTGGCGGCCAGCGCGCGCAGCCGTTCGCCCCAGGTGACCCTGGGCGCCGCGTACTGCGGCGCGCATTCGGGGTCCAGCTTCACCTGCAGCGTGATGAGCACCAGGTAGAAGACCATGAGCAGCAGCCCCGGCACGACGCCGGCGATGAGCAGCGCGCCGACGTCGATCTGCGCCAGCGAGCCGATCAGCACCGCCAGCGCCGAAGGCGGGATGATCACCGCCAGCCCGCCCGCGCCCAGTACCGGCCCGAAGGCCATGTGCGGCTTGTAGCCGCGCTTGAGCATCTCGGGCACCATGGCCGTGCCCATCATCGCCGTGTTGGCCAGGCTGGACCCCGAGAGCGCCGCGAACACCGCGCCCGCCAGCACCACCAGGTACGACAGGCGCGCACGCAGGTTGCCGATGCACAGGTCCAGCGCCTTGAACACCCCTTCGGCCAGCCCGCTGCGGAAGAACAGGCTGCCCATGATGAGGAACAGCGGCATCGGCGTCAGCGCGTAGACGCCCACCGCGGCCGGGAAGTTGGCCACCATCTGCTCGACCCCGGTGGCGCCGCCGAAGTAGAGGTAGATGCAGACGATGTTGGTGAGCAGGAAGGCGAAGGCCACCGGCAGGCCGATGCCCATGGTGACGAGCACCAGGCCGACCATCAGCGCGAGCGGGACCTGCCAGGCCATGCTTCAGTAGCCGTCGCGCTGCAAGGCGTCCAGGTCGTAGAGGCTGGCGCGGCCGAGCAGGAAGCGCAGCCATTCGACGGACGACAGCCACAGGCCGACGGCCATCGGCACGTAGACCAGCCAGCGCGGCATGTCGAAGGCGCGCGTGTCGTAGGCGCCGGTGCGCACCGCCGTCACCAGGTGCACGCTGGCGATCCACGCGAGGTAGACGCAGATCACCAGGCACACCGCGTAGACGCCTCGCTCCAGCGCGCGCTGCGCCGAAGGCGGCAGCGCGGCGCGCAGGAACTCGACGAACACGTGGCCCTTGTCGCGCACGATGGCCGCCATCGGCAGGAAGGTGGCGTAGAGCAGGATGTATTCCGCCACGTCGCTGGTCCACGAGAGCGGCTTCGCGCCCAGCGTGCGGCGCGACACGTCCAGCGTGATGAGCAGCACCAGGCCGCCCAGCAGCAGCATCGTGAGCACGGCGAGCGCGCGCGCGGCGGCCGCGCTCAGCCTGAACAGGCGGTCCAGCATGCGCGCCGTGCGATCAGTCGGCGAACTTGGCCTTCAGTGCCGGCACGTTCGCGGGGTCGCGCTTGGTCAGGCGGTCCCAGCTCGCCTTCACGGCGGCGGCCTCGTAGCGCTTGCGCTGGGCGTCGGGCATCGTCACCACCTTCATGCCCTTGGCGATCATCGCGTCGCCCTCGGCCTTGGTGTCGCTGGCGTTGGCGGCGAAGCTGGCGCGCTCGTGCTCCATGGCGGTGTCGGACAGGATCTTCTTCGCTTCCGGCGAGAGCGAGTCCCACTTCTTCCTGTTCATGGTGATCAGCACGTCGGTCTGGCCGAACGAGGGGTCGATGCGGAAGCGCGTGAACTTGTCCCAGCCGAAGGCCGAGTAGCCCAGCACCGAGTAGGCGTGGGCGTTGACGAGACCGCGCTCGAGCGAGGTGTAGGCCTCGCCCGGACCCTGCACCACGGGCGTGGCACCGATCGCTTCCAGGAAGTCGCGGTACAGCGGCGCGCTGCGCACCTTGAGCTTGGCGAAGTCGATCTCGCCTTCGGCGGTGCGCGCCGGCTCGGCGACGGTGAAGATGTGGAAGCCGGTGCCGCCGTCCACGTGGGCCAGGATGTGCGCGTTCGCCTTCTCGCCGAAGATGCGGTCCACCAGGTCCCAGCCGCCGTTGGCGCGCAGTTCCCAGGGCTTCTTCGTCGTCACCGAGAAGACCTCGCCTTCGGGCACGATGTTCAGGTACAGGCCGGGCGCGGCGTCGAGCATGTCGATGAGGCCGTTCTTCTGCGCTTCGCCCAGCTGCAGGATGGGCATGACCTCCGGGCCGCCGCGCACCTGGATGCGCACCACGCCCTTGCCGCGCGCGTTCACGGTCTCCACGTACTTGAGGAAGCTCTTCGCGTAGCTGCTCTGCGCGGGCGCGAAGTGCACGGCGTTGATCACGACCTCTTCGGCCTGCGCGGCCAGCCCGCAGGCCAGCAGCGCGGCCGCCAGGACGGTGCGGCGGGCAATGGTGACGTTCATCTCATCGGCTCCTGCGTGGGCGGGGGGTGGGGGAACGGGCGCCGCGGCGTGCCGCAGCTTCCTGCGCTTCGGCCTGGGCGAGGAAGATGCGTTCGGCGGCCAGCACGAAGCGGACCATGGCGTCGTGCACGCCGACGCTGTCGTGGCGGCCGAAGCCGCGTTGCATGTCCTGCAGGCCGGCGAGCGCCACGTCCTGCGCTTCGGGTTCGTGCAGGGTGGTGTGGCGCACCGCGGTCACCTGGTCGGCGAAGCGCGCGATGGTGGCGGCCAGGCGCGCGTTGGGCACGGCGGCGATCCAGGTCTCGCGGAAGTCGATGTTGGCGCTGTAGAAGGCCGAGAAGTCGCGCGCCGCCGCGGCCGCGGCAGCCAGCGCCACCGCGGCGCCCAGCTTCGCGATGCCGCTTTTGGTGATGTCGCGCGCCGCCAGCGCCGCGGCGCGCGGCTCCAGCAGCAGGCGCATCTCGAACACGTCGCGGATGTCCTGCCGGCCCAGCGTGGGCGTGCGGTAGCCGCGCGCGGTGCTCACCAGGTAGCCTTCGGTCACCAGCTGCAGCAGCGCTTCGCGCACCGGCATGCGCGAGACGCCCAGCTCGGCCGCGATCTCCAGGTCGACCAGCCGGTCCTCCGGCCCCACCAGGCCGCGCCGCAGGCGCTGGCGCAGCGCCTCGTAGGCGGTGCCGCTCAGGCTGGCGCGGGCCGCGGCAGGGGCGGGCACGAGCTGGATCATGCGTTCAACAATATACGAATGGTGGGCCGATTCCGGCGCCAGTGTCGGGGCTCGCCCAGGAATGCCGTACAGGTGAATGCACTGATACGGCCAGCGAGGGCTTCGAAACAATATTCGGAAAGCCATGCTCGTGCCGCACCCGCTCCACCCCCGGCCCGGCCAGCCGCTGCGGCTGCACTGGCTGTGCCTGGGCAGCGTGGCGGCGGCCGAGATGGCCGCGCTCTCGGGCGCCGACGCGCTGGTGGTCGACCTGCAGCACGGCCTGTGGGAACGCTCCAGCCTGGACGCCGCGGTGGCGGTGGCCGGTGCGCGCTGCCCCGTCATCGCGCGCGTCGCCGACACGCGCGCCGTCTCCATCAGCCTGGCGCTGGACGCCGGCGCGGCGGCGGTGCTGGCGCCGCTGATCGAAAGCGCCGAGGAGGCGCGCGAGCTGGTCGCGCTCTCGCACTACCCGCCGCGCGGCCGCCGCTCGGCCGGTGGCGTGCGGCCGCTGATGCGCGGCCTGCCGGCCATGCAGCAGGCCGACGGCGCGGTGCGCGTGGGCGCGATGATCGAGACCACGGCCGGCGTGGCGCAGGCGGAGGCGATCTGCGCCGTGCCGGGGCTGGACTTCATCTTCATCGGCACCGGCGACCTCTCGCTCTCGCTCGGCGCGGCCGACGCAGCGCAACTGCCCGCCGCCTGCGAACGCGTGCGGCAGGCCGCCCACGCGCGCGGGCTGGCCTGCGGCCTCTTCACCGGCGACGCCGCGAAGGCACGCGCCGCGCTGGCCGGCGGCTTCGACATGGCGGTCTTCGCCAGCGACGTCGGTGCGCTCAGCCACGCCTTCAATGCCAGCCTGCAGGATCCCGCCCCATGAGGCGCGCCGAAGACTGCCTCGCCGAACTGCGGGCCGCCTGCGGCCCGCAGGCCGTGCTGGCCGGCAGCGAACTGCCCGACCGCAGCTTCGCCGACTACAGCGGCGAACCCGGCGCGCGGCCCTTCGCGCTGCTGCGCCCGGCCGACACCTCGCAGGTGGCGGCCATGCTGCGCATCTGCCAGGCGCACGGCCAGCCGGTGGTGCCGCAAGGCGGGCTCACCGGCCTGGCCGGCGGCGCCTGCTGCCGGCCGCAGGACATGGCGCTGAGCCTGGAGCGCATGAACCGCATCGAGGCGGTCGACGAGGTCTCGGCCACGCTCACCGCGCAGGCCGGCTGCGTGCTGCAGGTGGCGCAGCAGGCGGCGGCCGACCACGGGTTCCTGCTCGCGCTGGACCTGGGCGCGCGCGGCAGCTGCACGCTCGGCGGCAACATCGCCACCAACGCCGGCGGCAACCGCGTCATCCGCTACGGCACCGCGCGCGACCAGCTGCTGGGCCTCGAGGCCGTGCTCGCCGACGGCCGCGTCGTCGGCGGCCTGCACGCGATGGTGAAGAACAACAGCGGCTACGACTGGCGCCACCTGATGGCCGCTTCCGAAGGCACGCTGGGTGTCATCACGCGGCTGGTGTTCAAGCTGCACCCGCGGCCGGCGCACACCGGCACCGCCTGGTGCGGGCTCGCGGGCTTCGACGCCGCCACCACGCTGCTGCGGCGCGCGCGTGCCGAGCTGGGCGCGGTCTCGGTGTTCGAAGTCATGTGGCCCGGCTTCCTGCACTTCATGCTGGAACGCGCCGAAGGCCTGCGCCGCCCGCTGGCCGGTGAGCACGGCCTGCACGTGCTGCTGGAAAGCGAAGGCGACGCCGCCGCGTTCGAAGCCTTCCTGGCCCGCATGCTCGAAGAAGGCGTGATCGAGGACGCCGCGCTCGCGCAGTCGCATGCCGAAGCGCAGGCGCTGTGGGCCATCCGCGACGCCACCGCCGGCTTCCCGCGCTGGCTGCCGGGCATGGCGGCCTTCGACGTGAGCTTCCCGATTCGCCGGATCGGCGAGGTCGCGGCGCGTTGCCAGGCGCTGCTGAACGAACGCTGGCCCGGCGGCACGCACCTCTTCTTCGGCCACCTGGGCGACGGCAACCTGCACGTGATCTCGCACATGGCCGGCATGGACGAGGACCTGCGCCACGCCATCGAGCACGCCGTCTACGACCTGACGCGCGAATTCGGCGGCAGCGTCTCGGCCGAGCACGGCATCGGCACCCTGAAGCGCAAGGTGCTGGGCCATTGCCGCAGCGCCGACGAACTGGCCGCGATGCGCAGCCTGAAGGCCGCGCTCGACCCGGCCGGCATCCTCAACCCCGGCAAGCTGCTGGTCTGAAGCAGCGAAGAAGGAGCCTGCGCATGAGCACGATCCGCATCTGGGCCCAGGGCGCCACCGACCAGGTGGGCCACCGCACCTACCTGGCGGCGCTGCTGCCGCACATGCAGCGCTGCCTGGACCCGGGCTTCAGCCTGGAATTCCACACCATGACGCCTTCGGTGACCACGGTGCACGCGCTGTCGGAGTTCCGCTTCTCGCGCGAGGTGGTGCGCAACGCCATCCGCGCCGAACGCGAAGGCTGGGACGTGTTCTTCATGAACCACTTCCAGGACGTGGGCCTGTACGACGCGCGCGCTTCGGTGGACATCCCCGTGCTGGGGCTGGGCGAAAGCACGCTGCTGCACGCCTGCACGCTGGGCCGCAGGCTGGGACTGCTGGCCATCAACCCGGCCTTCATCCCCACCCATGCCGACCAGGTGCGGCGCTACGGCCTCGCCGAGCGCGTGGCCGGCATCCGCTGCATCGACGCCCAGATCGGCGACTACATGCAGGCCTTCGAGGACCCGGACAAGAAGGCCGCGCTCTACGCCGTGTTCGAACGCGAGGCGAAACGCCTCATCGACGCCGGTGCCGACGTCATCGTGCCCACCGGCGGCATCCCGATGATGCTGTTCGGCGGCGAGCCGAACGCGCAGGTGGCCGGCGCGCCGGTGATCAACGGCGTGACCGTGGTCATCAAGGCGGCCGAAATGGCGGTCAAGCTCAAGCGCCTGGGCGTGGCCGGCGTGAGCCGCCTGCCGCAGTCGGGCTTCGCTCTGCCTTCGGCGCAGGCGCTGAAGGAATTCCTGGAAGCGGGCTGAACGCGTGCCGATGTCGCAACCCCGGGGAGGGCGCGGGTGGTAGAATCCCGTCCATTGGCGCTTCCCGCACGCACCGCGTGCCTCCATGGCGCCGAGATCACGAGTTGATCTCCATCCCGCGCCAGGCCTTGGAGCTTGGCTTCTAGCCCGCAGCGAGTGACCCTGCCGGCCGGCCCGGACAGAGTTCATCCGCCGCGTCGCGCCCCTTCGGGCGCGTGTCTGAAACCCAACAGCTGGACCGGCCGCCCCGCAAGCCAAGGCGGCCCGGCACTCCCATTCCCCCACTCCCAGGAGCGAACGCGCATGGCCAAGGAAGAACTCATCGAGATGCAAGGCGTCGTCAACGAAGTGCTGCCCGACTCGCGCTTCCGCGTCACGCTGGACAACGGCCACGAACTCGTCGCCTACGCCGGCGGCAAGATGCGCAAGAACCACATCCGCGTGCTCGCCGGCGACAACGTGTCGCTCGAGCTTTCGCCCTACGACCTGAGCAAGGGCCGCATCACCTTCCGCCACCTCGAACGCCGCGGCCCGCCCGTGGCGGCCGCGCGAGGCCCGCGCCGTTGAACGCACACCCCATCACGATTTCTTCACCCATCAGCCTCCATGTCAGGAGGCTGCTCACCCGCACCGGCAACAGCTGGGGCATTTCTTCACCGCTTCCAGCAAGGAAAGACGACATGACGACCGAAACCGGCACCGTGAAATGGTTCAACGAAGGCAAGGGCTACGGCTTCATCGCCCCCGACAACGGCGGCAAGGACCTGTTTGCCCACTTCAAGGAGATCCAGGGCACGGGCTTCAAGACGCTGGCCGAGAACCAGCGCGTCGAATTCGAAGTGACGCAGGGCCAGAAGGGCCCGCAGGCCGCCCGCATCCGGCCGATCTGACGTTTCACGCTGGGGCCCTGTTCAGAACAGGCGCCCCACGTTGAACAGCGTCAGCACGCCCAGCAGGGCGAAGATGCCCGCCGCGATGGCGTGCACCACCGGCATCGAGAGCTTCTTCGCGATCCGGTCGCCCAGCAAGACCGCCGGCACGTTGGCCAGCATCATGCCGAAGGTGGTGCCCAGCACCACCGGCACGATGTCCTGGTAGCGTGCCGCCAGCGCCACGGTGGCGATCTGCGTCTTGTCGCCCATCTCGGCGAGGAAGAACGCGACCACCGTGGTGCCGAAGACGCCGAAGCGCTGCCGACCGCCGGCCGCTTCCTCGTCGATCTCGTCGGGCACCAGCATCCAGGCGGCCATCGCCAGGAACGACAGCCCGATCACCCAGCGCAGCAGCACCGGCCCCAGCGCCTGTGCCACCCAGCCGCCCACCGCACCGGCGGCGGCGTGGTTGGCCAGCGTGGCGATCAGGATGCCCGCGATGATCGGCGCCGGCCGGCGGTACGCCGCGGCCAGCACGATGGCCAGCAGCTGCGTCTTGTCGCCCATCTCGCCGAGCGCGACGACACCGGTGGACACGAGGAAGGCTTCCAAGCGGGCACTTGCTGTTCGTGTTGATCAGCGCGGCCGGCCGCGCCGTTGCCGTGCCGCGGCTGGCGACTCGGCCGCCGCGCTGGCGGCCAGGCCGACGGCGCGGTCCAGCGGCACCAGGGTCTGCATCGTGGTGCCGCCCGGCGGCTGCAGATCGGGCGGAAAGACGGCCAGCCTCTGGCCGGCGGCGAGCTTCGCCTCGCGGCCGGGCTGCAGGTCGCGTTCGTTCGTGCCGGCGCGCGGCGCGACGGCGACGCCGTCGACCACCTCGAGGTCGAACCACCAGCGCTTGGCCGGGTTGCGCTCGCCGCCGCCGGCGCGGTCGTCGTGCTCGACGAGCGCTCGCCGCGCCTCGGGCACCTCGACCGACAGCCACAGCAGCCGTTCCGATTCGACCAGGTCCTCGCGGTTGTAGGGGCAGGTCTTCATGCAGCGGCCGCAGGCCGAGCCCTTCATGTTGGTGAGCCGGTAGCGGCCGCACTTGTCGACGTCGGGCTTCCAGATCTCGTAGCCGTTGAACATCACCTTCGGGCCGAAGGGGATGGCGTTGCACGGGCATTCGCGCGCGCACTTCAGGCACAGCGCGCAGGTGGCCTGTAGGCCGAAGTCGATCGGCCGGTCCGGCACCAGCGGCAGGCTCGTGGTGAGCAGCACCGACTTCGACCGCGGCCCGATGAAGGGGTTGAGCACCAGCTCGCCGATGCGCGAGAGCTCGCCCAGCCCGGCCATCAGCACCGCCGGCAGGTGCAGCACTTCGGAATGCGCGTTCGAATGCGCGCGTGCCGAATGGCCCAGCCGGCGCAGGTGCGCCGCCATCAGCCCGGCCACGAGCGCGCCGCGCAGGTAGGCGCGCATCGACTGCGCGCCCGAGATCCAGTCGTCGCCGGAGGCGCCTTCCATGGTCTCGAAGCCCTGGTCGATCAGCATCACGACGGCCCAGCGGTGGTAGGGCTCGATCGGGCGGCCCTCGGCCTCGTCGTGCGAGTAGTACATCCAGGGCTCGGCCTCGCAGATGCCCACGAAGTCGGCGCCCAGGAAATGGGCGAGCGCCTTCACCGCCAGCGTGTTGCGCTGCGGGTCCGCCAGGTCGGGGTCGACACCGGTCGGCGCCACCGGCTCGCGCGAGCCCTGCAGCGGCACCAGCGCGCGGATGAGCGGCACCATCGCCGCCGCCAGCGGGTGCTTGACGGCGAAGCGCGTGCGCTCCTGCTGCGGCTTCGCGCCCAGGTCGCCGGCGAGCGCGCGCGTGAAGAGGTCGGCCCGCTTGGGCACGCGGCGGATCTCGTCGCGCAGCACCAGCGTGGTCGGCTCGTCGACGCGGCGCAGGCGCTCCATCGGCCAGCGGCCCAGGTGCAGCGGGCGCGCGGCCAGCTCGGCGTCCTCGAAGCCGGGGCGCGTGCCGCCTTCGCCCAGGTAGGCGGCGGCGTCGGGCCAGGCGAGCGAGGCCTCGGGCGCCAGCGGCAGGTCGGCGGCGAGTTCGTAGTCGGTCGTCACCGCGGCCAGGCGGAAGCCGCGCTGCAGGAAGGGAAGCGCCAGCGTGCCGTTCACGGCCTTCGCGATGCCGGCGCGCTGCGCCAGCCGCGCCAGGTCGACCTGGGTGTCGCCTTCGACCTGCGCGCGTGCCGGCCAGCCGAGCGCGCGCAGGTAGCCGGCGAGCACCACCGCGACTTCCGCGGCGCGCAGGTCGGTGCGCGCGGCCTGGCTGCCCTGCAGCCAGCGTTCGCCGGGTTCGCCGGCCAGCGGCTCGCGGCTGAACTCGACCGCGAAGACGATCGCGTGGGTGTGCGGCGGCGCCGCGCCCGCATGCCCGTCCGCGGGCTCGAGCGCGCAGCAGCCGGCCAGCGTGGCGTCCAGGAAATAGGCGCTCGCCTTCAGGTTGGCGGCGCGCGCCTGCAGGTCGTCGGGCACCGGCGCCCGCGCCGGGGCGACCGGGCCGTCGACGAAGCGCGCGACCAGGTCCCGGTACTCGGGCACCGCGTGCGCCAGCGCGGCCGCGCCGGGCGGATGGCGGTCGGCCGGCTGGCCTGCGGGCCGGGGCGGCGCGCCGGCCTGGCGGGCCAGCCTCTCGGTGGGCAGGGTGCCCAGCGCGAAAGGGCGTTCCCGGTTCGTGTACAGGCGGGCCATCGGGTCGGGAGCGTAGCAGGGCGGCAGGGCCTTTCCCGACCGTGCGAGGATCCGGGCATCCGAACCCGCGACAAGGAGACAGCTTCGATGACGACGATCGCTTTCCTCGGCACCGGCCTCATGGGCACGGGTTTCGTGCGCCGCGCGCGCGCCAACGGCCTGACCGTGCGCGTGTGGAACCGCAGCGCCGCCAAGGCGCAGGCGCTGGCCGCCGCCGATGCCGGCGTCACCGCCTGCGCGAGCGCGGCCGAGGCGGTGCGCGGCGCCGAACGCGTGCACGTTTCGCTGGCCGACGACGCCTCGGTCGACGCCGTGCTGGAGCCCCTGGCCGGCCAGCTGCCCGCGGGCCAGTGGCTGATCGACCACACCACCACCGCCGTGCGCCCCACCGCCGAGCGCGTGGCGCGCTGGGACGCGCGCGGCATGCGCTTCGTGCACGCGCCGGTGTTCATGGCGCCGGCCAACTGCGCCGAAGGCACGGGGCTGATGCTCGTCTCCGGCGACCCCGCGCGCCACCAGGCGCTGCAGGCTGCGCTGCAGGCGATGACGGGCACCCTGGCCTGGCTGGGCCCGCAGCCCGAACGCGCGGCCGCCTTCAAGCTCTTCGGCAACCTCACGCTGCTGGGCCTCCTGGGCATCCTGGGCGACGTGGGCCGGCTGGCGGCCGCGGTCGGCATCGAGATGAAGGACGCGTTCAGCCTGTTCGAGAAGTTCAATCCCGGCCAGACCCTGCCGCAGCGCGGCAAGCGCATCGCCGACGGCCAGTACGACCCGCCTTCGTTCGAGATGCAGATGGCGCGCAAGGACCTGCGCCTGATGATCGAGGAAGCCGCGCGCGGCGGCCAGACGCTGGCCCTGGTGCCGGCGCTCGCCGCGGTGCTGGACGCCGGCATCGCGCGCGGCGAGGGTGCGCTCGACGTGGCGGCGGCGGTGCGCGTGCCGCGCTGAAGGCCGGCCGCAGGACGCCGCCATGATCGAGCGCCATCTCGACATCCCCAGCGCCGACGGCGCGATGCCGTGCTTCGTGGTCCACCCGGAAGAGCATGGCCCGCACCCGGTGGTGCTGTTCTACATGGACGCGCCGGGCAAGCGCGAGGAGCTGCACGACTTCGCGCGCCGGCTTGCCAGCGCGGGCTACCTGGTCGTGCTGCCCAACCTGTACTACCGCCAGCGCCGCGAGTATTTCCTCAAGGAGCGCACCGAAGCGCAGATGGCCGAGATGTTCGGCCTCATGCGTTCGCTCGACCGCGCCACCACCGAATGCGACACGCGCGCCCTGCTGGCCTGGGTCGACCGTGAGCCGGCGGCCGACGGCGGCCGCGTCGCCGCGCTGGGCTACTGCATGAGCGGGCCCTTCGTGGTCTGGGCGGCCTGCGCGTTCCCGGACCGCATCCGCGCCATCGCGGCGATCCACGGCGCCAACTGGGTGACAGAAGCGCCCGACTCGCCGCACCGCGCGGTGCGCGCGCTGCGCTGCGAGGGCTACTTCGCCTGCGCCGAGATCGACCAATGGGCGCCGCCCGAACACGTCGCGCTGCTCGAGGAAGGGCTGAAGGCTTCCGGCGCGCCGTACCGCGTCGAGTGGTACCCGGGCGTGCAGCACGGCTTCTCGTTCCCGCAGCGGGCGGTGTACGACCGCGCCGCTGCAGAACGCCACTGGGAGCGCATGCACCGGCTGTTCGCGCGCACGCTGCAGCCGGTGCGCTGAGGCGCCGCCTTTCCATCCCGCCCCCGATCGAGTGATGGTCGCGAAGGACGCCGAGCGCTTCCAGCTGGATCGCCGCGCGCGTCAGGCCGGCCGTAGCGCGCGTGCGGCCGCGGCCAGCACCTCGCGGCTCAGCGCGTCGATCAGCGCCGAGGCGGCGCGTGCGTGCTGCCAGTGCAGCGGCACGTCCAGCGGCGTGCCGGGCACCAGTTCGACGAGCGAGCCTTCGCGCAGGTAGGGCGCCACCAGCGCCTGGGGGTGCATCCCCCAGCCCATGCCGGCGCGCGCCGTGGCCACGAAGGCGTGCGCCGAGGGCACGGTGTGGCGCGGCAATTCCACCTCGCGGTGGCACAGCCGCCGTACCCAGCGCGCCTGAAGGTCGTCCTTGGTGTTGAAGACGAGGCTGGGCGCGCGCGCCAGGCTGGCCGCGCCCACGCCGGCGGCGAAGTGGCGCTTCACGAAGGCCGGGCTCGCGGCCGCGACGTAGCGCATGGCGCCCAGCGGCCGGCTGTTGCAGCCCGCGGGCGGGCGCGCCGCGCTCGTCACGGCGGCCAGCACGGCGCCGCTGCGCAGCCAGTCGGCTGTGTGGTCCTCGTCGTCGACCGCCAGTTCCACCAGCACCGGGGCCTCGGCGGCGAAGGCGGCCAGCGCCGGCGCGAACCAGGTGGCCAGGCTGTCGGCGTTCACCGCCACCGGCAGCGTCACGCGGGCGGCCATTTCGCGCGACAGGGTCGGCAGCGTGCCCTGCAGTTCCTGCTCCAGCAGGCGCACGCGGTCCACGTGCTGGCAGAGGCGGCGGCCGGTCTCGGTGGCCCGGCAGGGCTGGCCGCGGACCACCAGCGCGCAGCCCACGCGTTCCTCCAGCCCGCGGATGCGCTGCGACACCGCCGAAGGCGTGACGTGCAGCGCCTGTGCCGCGCGCTCGAAGCTGCCTTCGCGGATCACGGCCGCCAGGGCGGACAGCGCGGCGTAGTCGAGCATGGTTCAGCCGAACTTCATCAGGTGAAGAAAGTTTAGCTGGCCTACAGCCGCGACGGCAGGCAAGCTCGGCCCGGCATGACTCCCGCCACCACCGTGTCGCCCGGACTCCCGGTCTTCCTGCAGGGCCTGGCGCTGGGCCTCGGGCTCATCGTCGCCATCGGCGCCCAGAACGCGTTCGTGCTGCGCCAGGGCCTGCGCCGCGAGCACGTGGGCGGCGTGGTGCTCTTCTGCGCGCTGGCCGACGCCGTGCTCATCACGGCGGGCGTCATGGGCCTGGGCCAGGCGCTGGGGCAGTCACCAGGTCTGGCGCGCGCGCTGGCCGCGGCCGGTGCGCTCTTCCTGGCGACCTACGGCTGGCGGGCCTGGCGCCGCGCGCGCCAGGCGCAGGGGCTGCAGGCCGCCGCCTCCGGCCGGGCCCTGACGCGTGGCGTGGCGATGGCGCAGGCGGCGGCCTTCACGCTGCTCAATCCGCACGTCTACCTGGACACCGTGCTGCTCGTGGGCAGCATCGGCGCCCAGCAGCCGGCCGCGCTGCGCGGCTGGTTCGTCGCCGGCGCCAGCGGCGCGAGCCTCGGCTGGTTCGCGCTCTTGGGCTACGGCGCGCGCTGGCTCGCGCCCTGGTTCGCGCGCCCGCGGGCCTGGCAGGTGCTCGACGGACTGATCGGCCTCACGATGTTCGTGCTGGCGGCGATGCTGGCGCGGCACGCGCTGCTGGGCGCTTGAGGAGCCCCCGATGTACGCGCACCCCCTTCATCGCCTGGACGAGCGCGATGCGCTCTTCGCGCTGATGGCTTCCCACCCGCTCGCCACCTGGGTCTGCCCGGGCCGCGAAGGCCTGGTCGCCAACCACGTGCCCTTCTACCTGGATCGCCACCGGGGCCCTGCGGGCACGCTCGTCGGGCATGTCGCCCGCGCCAACCCGGTCTGGCGAACGCTCGGCCCCGCGATGGCCTCGGTGCTCGTGTTCCAGGGTCCGCAGACCTACATCACCCCGGGCTGGTACCCGGGCAAGGCGGAACACGGCCAGGTCGTGCCGACCTGGAACTACGCGGTGGTGCACGCGCATGGCGTCGCGCGTGCGGTCGACGACCGCGACTGGCTGCTCGACATGCTGAACCGCCTCACCGACGCCCAGGAAGCGCACCGACCGCAGCCGTGGGCGGTGGGCGACGCACCGGCCGCGTACATCGACCGCTTGATGCGCGCCATCGTCGGCATCGAGATCCCGATCGACCGCCTCGAAGGGAAGCTCAAGGCGAGCCAGGACGAAGCGCCGGAGGACCGCATCGGCACGGTGAAGGGATTGCAGCGCGAACCCGGCGAGGACGCCGCGGCGATGGCCGGGTGGGTGATGAAGGCGCTGGGGTCGGACACCGGGGGCCGGCCCTGAAGGCTGTGCCTTGCCCCACCCCTCCTGGCGCTGGCGCGACCGGCAAGAATCGAACTTGCGACGCGGCCTTCGGAGGGCCGCATGATATCCACTTCACCACGGTCGCCTGCGGGGAAGGCGGCATTCTAGCCGCGCCGGCGTCCCTATAATCGCCGGCTTTGCCCGTCACCGGACGCATCCGAGAGACCCATGAGCGCAGCGCAGGCCGAACACGCGGAAGCAGACAGCCACGAAGGCTTCATCAAGACGCCCAAGCAGTTGGTGGCCGTGGTGGTGGCCTCGTTCGTGGTGCCCATCATCATCATCATCCTGATGGCCAACTTCGTCGCCTTCGGCAACAAGTCGGCCGCCGGCAGCACCGGGCTCGAGGACGAGGCGATCGCCAAGCGCCTGCAGCCGGTGGGCCGGGTCGAGATCCGCGACGCTTCCGGCCCCGTGGTGCTGCGCACCGGCGAGCAGGTCTTCCAGGCCGTCTGCAGCGCCTGCCACGCCACCGGCGCCGCCGGCGCGCCCAAGGTGGGCGACGCCGCCGCCTGGGGCCCGCGCATCAAGACCGGCTACGAGGCGCTGCTGAACTCGGCGCTGAAGGGCAAGAACGCGATGCCGGCGCAGGGGGGCGGCGACGTGGCCGACATCGAGGTCGGCCGCGCCGTGGTCTACATGGCCAACCAGGCAGGCGCGAAGTTCGAGGAGCCGAAGGCGCCCGCCGCCGCGGCCAGCGCCGCCGGCGCCGCCAGCGCGCCGAACTGACCCGGGTTTCTTTCGCCGCAACGGCCGCCCTCGGGCGGCCGTTTTGTCTGGTGCGTGCATCCGAAGCGCCGTGGCCCGCGTATTCCCGCCGGACCGCCCAGCCTCGACCATGCCGACCTCAGCTGCTTCACCCGCCCGCCTTTTGCGGCCGCAGCGCGTAGCCGAAGCGCCGCGGCATCTCTTCGAAGGGCAGGGTTTCGGGCTGCCAGAGGCCACGCTCCACCGCCTCGGCGGCCTGCGGCATGTCCAGCGTGTGCACGATGCCGAAGCCCAGGTCGGTGTCGACGAACAGGCGGCCGGCCTCGTCGAGCCAGGCGCTGCGCGGCTCGGCCGGCCTTCGCGTGTGCGATTCGACCGAGAGGTCGTCGGCCACGCGCCAGACCCAGGGCGCGGCCTCCAGTTCCACGTACACGCGCTGCGGCCCGTTCTGGAAAAACCAGCAGCCGGCTTCGTCGGCGGCGTAGTTGCGGAAGATGAATTCCAGCAGCTTCTCGTGCGCGATGCGGCTGCCTTTCGGGCGCGGGAAGGGGCCGGCGGCCTGGATGCGCTCATCGCGCATGTACCAGTCGCCGCGCGCGTCCAGCGCCAGCCAGCCGTAGCAGTGCGGCACGTTGGGCCACTTCTTCAGCGCCGCCTTGACGATCTCGTCCATGGCGCTGAACTTAGCTCAAAGCGCGTGCGCCTGCAGCCAGCCGAGAACGCCTTCGGGCAGCAGGTCCACGTGGCCGGGGAAGGGCCCGCGCGCGAATCCCACGTGGCCGCCGTGCGCGGGCTGCCACAGCGTGACGTTGGGCCCGGCTTCGGCCGCCGTCGGCAGCGAAGCCCCGGGCACGAAGGGGTCGTTGCGCGCGTTGAGCACCAGCGCCGGCACGCGGATGGCGTGCAGGTGCGGCTTGGCGGAAGCGCGCCGCCAGTAGTCGGGCGTGTCGCGGTAGCCGTGCAGCGGCGCGGTGAAGACGTCGTCGAACTCGTAGAGCGTGCGCGCGGCGAGCATGCGGTCCTTGTCGAACAACCCCGGGTGCTGCTGCCACTTGGCCAGCGCGCGCGGCTTCATCGTCCTCAGGAACATGCGCGCGTAGACGAGGCGGTTGAAGCCGCGGTCGATGGCGGCGCCGGCGGCCGCCAGGTCCAGCGGCGCCGAGACCGCGGCCACGCCGCGCACGGTGCGCGCGGCGGTCTCGCCCGCTTCCTCGGCCCAGCGGAGCAGCGCGTTGCCGCCGAGCGAGACGCCGCAGGCCAGCAGCGGCGCGCCGTGGCGTTCGCGCAGCCGCCCCAGGATCCAGCCGATCTCCTCGTGGTCGCCCGAGTGATAGGCGCGCGGCGCCAGGTTCAGCTCGCCCGAGCAGCCGCGGAAGTGCGGCACGCTGAAGTGCCAGCCGCGGCGCTGCGCCGCGAGCGCGAAGGCCAGCGCGTAGCGGCTGGTCGAACTGCTCTCCAGCCCGTGGAACAGCACCAGCGCCGGCGCACCCGGGCGGCCGGCCAGGTGGTCGACGTCGATGAAGTCGTCGTCGGGGCTGGTCCAGCGCTCGCGCTCGTAGCGCGGCGCTTCGGAAAGGTGCGGGCGTGAGAACAGCGCCGGCCAGATGGTCTGCAGGTTGCCGCCCGGCAGCCAGGGCGGCGCGCGGTGGTCCTGCATCAGTGCAGGGTCGAGGGCGCGGTGTCGGCCGCGGCCGGTTCGTCGGGGCTGGCCGGGCTGGCGTGGTGGGCGGCCATGCGCCAGCCCTGCGCCGTCTTCACGTAGACGTTGGTGGCCATCACCCAGGCTTCCTGCCGCCCTTCGGGGCTCTCGACCACGATGCGCTCGACCAGGTGGTGCACCGCGCAGCCCAGCGACTGCAGGCGGTGGATCTGCTCCGGGTGCGCCGGCACGCCGCCGTTGGCGAACACGGCCTCGAAGCTGGCGCGGATGGCCGCCGGCCCGACGACGCGGCCGCCGCCCGGGTGCACGCAGACGATCTCGTCGTCGTCGGCCCAGGCCGCCATCAGCAGCGCCACGTCGCCGCGCTGCAGGGCTTCGTAGAACTGCGCCTCCACGTCGTCGGGCGACGCGTGCAGCGCGGCGGCGGGCGGGTTGGCGGGTCGGCGCACTGCGGGTCAGCGGAAGACGACGCTCTTGTGGCCGTTGAGCAGCACGCGGTGCTCGACGTGCCAGCGCACCGCGCGCGCCAGCACGCGGCATTCGACGTCGCGGCCCACGGCGGTGAGGTCGTCGGCCGACATCGAGTGGTCCACGCGCTCGACGTCCTGCTCGATGATCGGGCCCTCGTCCAGGTCGGCCGTCACGTAGTGCGCGGTGGCGCCGATCAGCTTCACGCCGCGCGCATGGGCCTGGTAGTACGGCCGCGCGCCCTTGAAGCTGGGCAGGAAGCTGTGGTGGATGTTGATCGCGCGCCCGCGCAGCACGCCGCAGAACTCGGGGCTCAGGATCTGCATGTAGCGCGCCAGCACCACGAGGTCGATGCGCTCGTTCTCGATCAGCGCGCCCACCGCCTGCTCCTGCTCGGCCTTCGCGTCCGGCCGCAGGATGGGCAGGTAGTGGAAGGGGATGCCGTAGCTGCCGGCCAGCTCGTCGAAGCTGCGGTGGTTGCTCACGATGGCGGGGATGTCCACCGCAAGCTGGCCGCTCTTCCAGCGGAACAGCAGGTCGTTCAGGCAGTGGCCGTGCTGGCTGACCATCAGCAGCAGGCGCGGCCGCCGCGCCAGCGAATGGAAGTGCACGTCCATCGCGAACTGGCGCCGCGTGTGCTCGAACAGCGTGTCCAGCGTGCCGGCCTCGGCCAGGTGCGGCGGCGCCTCGAAGTGCACGCGCATGAAGAACAGGCCCGTCGCACCTTCGCCTTCCAGGTCGCCGAACTGCTGCGAGTCGATGATGTTGCAGCCGGCCTGGTAGAGCAGCCCGGACACGGCGTAGACGATGCCCTTCGCGTCGCGGCACGAGAGGGTCAGCACGAATTCACGGTCATGGGCCATGGACCGACATTCTAAGGACCGAGGATGAGCGCGCATGGCCGTTCCAAAGCGCTCATGACGGAGCGCGAAAGCGCGGAGACTTCCTGATGAGTGCCCTCCCCACCGACGACTGGTCCGACAGGAGCCGCGAGCTCTCGCAGCTGCTGGCGCGCACCGGCCTGGGCGACCGCGCCGCCTTCGCGCGCCTGTACGAGCGCACGAGCGCGCAGATCTTCGGCGTTGTGCTGCGCATCCAGCGCGACCGCGCGCTCGCCGAAGACCTGCTGCAGGAGGTCTACGTCTCGGTCTGGAAGGCTGCTGCCGGCTTCGACGCCGCGCGCGCGCAGCCGCTCACCTGGCTCACGAGCATCGCGCGCAACAAGGCGATCGACAGCCTGCGCCGCGCCCAGGCGCAGCCGCGGCTGGAGAGCACCACGCGCGACGAGGACGACGACGACGCCCCGCCCGACGCGGTGGAGCGCGCCGCCGACGAAGGCCCGGGCCCGCTGGAGCTGCTCGCGCGCGCCAGCGACGCGCTCCGGCTGCAGCAGTGCATGCAGGGGCTTTCCGCCGCGCAGCGCCAGAGCGTGGCGCTCGCCTTCTTCGACGGCCTCTCGCATGCCGAGGTGGCCGAGCAGCTGCGCCAGCCGCTGGGCACCGTGAAGAGCTGGGTGCGGCGCGCACTGATGACGCTCAAGGGCTGCCTCGAGCGCGCGGTGGCGCGCGACACGGCGGCACAGGGCTGACCGCCATGGACTACGGACGCCGCGAACTCGCCGACGCGCTGGCCGCCGAATACGTGGCCGGCACGCTGCGCGGACCGGCGCGGCGCCGCTTCGAGGCGCTGCTGCCCGGCCACCCGGCGCTGCGCGCCGCGGTGCAGGACTGGCAGGCGCGGCTCATGCCCCTGGCCGCCGAGGTGGCACCGCAGCCGCCGCCGGCGCGCGTGTGGCGCGCGCTCGAG
>CAYVXO010000006.1:45953-58274 GCA_964454485.1 uncultured Rubrivivax sp. | reverse complement strand
CGGTGGAAAGCGACAAGGCTTCGATGGAGATCCCGTCGTCGGCCGCCGGCGTGGTGAAGGAACTGAAGGTCGCGCTCGGCGACAAGGTCAACCAGGGCAGCGTGATCCTGACGCTGGAGACGACGGCGGGCGCCGCGGCGCCGGCGCCAGCTCCCGCGCCGGCAGCCCCGGTGGCGCCGCCACCCGCCGCGCCGGCACCGGCGGCCGCCTCCTACGCGGGCGGCGCCGACCTCGAGTGCGACATGCTCGTGCTCGGCGCCGGGCCGGGCGGCTACTCGGCCGCGTTCCGTGCCGCCGACCTGGGGCTGAAGACCGTGCTCGTCGAGCGCTTCCCCACGCTGGGCGGCGTCTGCCTCAACGTGGGCTGCATCCCGAGCAAGGCGCTGCTGCACGTGGCCGCGGTGATGGACGAGGTGAAGCACTTCGCCGACCTCGGCGTGAGCTTCGGTGCGCCCGCGGTCGACCTGGGCAAGCTGCTGGGGCACAAGAACAAGGTCGTCGGCAAGCTCACCGGCGGCCTGGCGGCGATGGCCAAGATGCGCAAGGTGACGGTGGTGCAGGGCAACGGCAGCTTCGCCGACCCGCACCACCTGCAGGTGGCGATGGCCGACGGCAAGGTGCAGACCGTGCGCTTCAAGCAGGCCATCATCGCCGCCGGCTCGGAAGCGGTGAAGCTGCCCTTCCTGCCCAAGGACGACTGGCGCGTGGTCACCAGCACCGGTGCGCTGGAACTGCGCCAGAACCCGAAGCGCATGCTGGTGGTGGGCGGCGGCATCATCGGCCTGGAGATGGCCACCGTGTACTCCACGCTCGGCGCGCGCATCGACGTGGTGGAAATGCTCGACGGCCTGATGCAGGGCGCCGACCGCGACCTGGTGAAGGTCTGGCAGAAGATGAACGCCGGGCGCTTCGACAAGGTGATGCTGAAGACCAAGACGGTGGGTGCCGAGGCCAACAACGAAGGCATCTGGGTGCGTTTCGAAGGCGACGGTGCGCCGCAGGAGCCGCAGCTCTACGACATGGTGCTGCAGGCGGTGGGCCGGGTGCCCAACGGCAAGCGCATCGGCGCCGAGAAGGCCGGCGTGGTGGTCGGCGAGCGCGGCTTCATCCCGGTCGACGTGCAGATGCGGACCAACGTGCCGCACATCTTCGCCATCGGCGACATCGTCGGCCAGCCGATGCTGGCGCACAAGGCGGTGCACGAGGCGCACGTGGCGGCCGAGGTGGCCGCCGGCGACACGAAGGCGCAGTTCGACGCCCGCGTGATCCCCAGCGTGGCCTACACCGACCCCGAGGTCGCCTGGGTCGGCCTGACCGAGGACGAGGCGAAGGCCAAGGGCCTCAAGGTCAAGAAGGGCCTGTTCCCGTGGACCGCCTCCGGCCGCGCCATCGCCAATGGTCGCGACGAAGGCTTCACCAAGTTGCTGTTCGACGAAGGCACGCACCGCATCCTGGGCGGCGGCATCGTCGGCACGCATGCCGGCGACATGATCGGCGAGATCGCGCTCGCCATCGAGATGGGCGCCGACGAGGTCGACATCGGCAAGACGATCCACCCGCACCCGACGCTGGGCGAAAGCATCGGCATGGCCGCCGAGGTGGCACACGGCAGCTGCACCGACCTGCCGCCCCCGCGCAAGTAGGACCGGCGCAAAGGAAAAGGGCCCCGCGAGGGGCCCTTTCTTCGTTCCGGCGAAGCCTCAGGCCTTCTTGGCGTAGGCGCTGCACCAGCCCTTGCTGGACACCTTCTTGCCGGCGAACAGCGGGCAGGCGCCTTCGGCGTCGGTGGGCTTGCCCTGGAACAGCTGGCAGTTGCCGCACATCTGGCCGGCGGCGTAGTTCTTGTACTTGGCCTTGTCGGCCTTCGTCGCGTCGGACACGTAGCCCAGCGCCATGGCCTGCGGGTCCTTTTCGGTCACGGCCTGGGCCTGGGCGCCACGGGCGGCCAGCAGGGCGGCACCGGCGACGGGAACGATCTGGATGAATTGGCGGCGGGAAGTCATGCAAGGGTCTCCGACAGAAAAGTGCTGAACTGCTCGCTCCGGAGCCGGCGGCTCTCGGCGCAGTCCGACACGCTAACGCAAGATCACGCTGCTTGGCTGACGTGGGCATCTGTTTGTCGCGCGCGCGCCGCGCCCTTTGCGAGAATGCGAATCGTTCCAAGCCTTGAAGACTGCGCGCACCGATCAGCACGATGGGGCTTGACGGCGCACGGACGAATCTCTAAACCCGCTGGGTCGGCCCTGGGCCGCAAACGGATGACACCGAGCCCGCACCGATGACGTTGCGCAGCCGAGCCGCCGACTGGCTGGCCAAGGTGTTCGGCCCCGAGCCGGACGAAGCCGCACTGGAAGACGCTGCCGAGCGGCTGGCCGCGCGACCGCGTTCGATGCCGGCCGAGGTGGCGCCGGTGCGCCGCGTGCGCAGTGCGGTCGACGAGCAGGTGGCCGAACTCGAGGCGCTGCGCCGCCAGGCCCACACCGATGCCGTCACCGCGCTGCCCAACCGGCGCCACTTCATGGGCCGGCTGTCGGCGGCGCTGTCGGAGCCCGGCAACCCGGCCGCGGGCCTGCTGATCCTGCGCGTGATGCACCTCGGGTCGCTCAACATGCGCATCGGCCACGACGCCACCGACAGCCTGCTGGCAGCGCTGGCCGAGGTGCTGGGCACCTACCCGCAGCGCGTGACCGGCGCCTTCACCGGCCGGCTCAACGGCAGCGACTTCGCGCTCTTCCTCCCGGTGGCCGGCGTGGCCGACGAGACCGCGCAGACGCTGATGCGGGCCCTGCGCGCTTCGGCGGCCGCGGCCTCGTCGGGGCTCGAATTCGTGATCGGCGGCGCCGATTCGCTGATCGCCCCCGGCGCCGGCGGGGCGCTCGCGGCGGCCGACGAGGCGCTCGCCGAAGCCGAAGCCGCCGGCCCCTACACGATCGAGATCCGCAGCGCCGCCGGAGACGGCGTGCCGCCGATGGGCGAACGCGTCTGGCGCCAGCGCATCGAGCTCGCGCTGTCCGAAGGGCGCATCAGCCTGGGCGAGTTCCCGGTGCAGGACCAGCATGGCGCGCTGATCCACCTGGACTGCCCGCTGCGCGTGCAGCTGGCGGCCGACGGACCCTTCCAGGTG
The DNA here is from genome assembly GCA_964454485.1 of uncultured Rubrivivax sp. GTDB lineage: Bacteria > Pseudomonadota > Gammaproteobacteria > Burkholderiales > Burkholderiaceae_C > Rubrivivax. Next base: position 55,150 of record CAYVXO010000006.1, on the reverse strand, counting down.
GCCAGCCGCTGGCTCGCGATGGCCTCGCGCGGGCGGCTGCTGCCGCTGGTGGACCTGGCGGCGCTGGACCTGGCGCTCACCGCCATCGCCAACGACGGCCGCGCGCGCTGCGTGCACATGAGCGCCGTTTCGCTGGGCGGCGCCGGCTTCGTCGGCGAGGTGCAGCGCCGGCTGGACAGTGCCGGCGAGGCCGCGGCGCGGCTGTGGATCGACATCGGCGAGGGCCCTTCGCTCGAACGCACGCTGCCGCGCCTGCGCGAGGCGGCGGTGTCCTGGCGTCGCCACGCGGTGCACCTGGGCGTGGAACACGCCGGCGCCTCGATGAACAGCCTCCCGCGTCTCGCCGGCCTGGGGCTGGACCACATCAAGGTCGGCGCGCGCTTCGTGCGCGGCGTGGCCACCGACTCCGCGGTGCGCAACTTCGTCGCCGCGCTGGCGACGCTGGCCCACTCGTTGGGCTGGAAGATCATCGCCGAGGGCATCGACGAACCCGCCGACCTGCAGGCCCTGTGGGCGCTGGGCTTCGACGGCGCCACCGGCCCGGCGCTGGCCCTCGCCACGGCGCCGGGCTGAGCGCCCGCGTTCAGCGCTTGGGCGCGGCCTGCATCAGGCGCTCGGCGCGTTCGTCGAGCGCGCGCCGGTCGGTGGTCTGCAGCTGCACCACTTCGCTCGGGCAGCGCGAGGGCAGGTCGTCGGCCGTGCGCGGGTCGTCCTCCGCCGGCTTGGGCAGCGCGACCTCGAGCCCCAGCTCGCGCACCAGGCGCTGCGTCGATGCCAGCGCGCGTGCCTGCGCGATCGCGAAGTCGTAGCGCGAATTGGCGAGCGCGCGGCGCGCCGTGTAGAGCTCGTTCTCGGCGTTCAGCAGGTCCAGCAGGCTGCGCTGGCCGATGTCGAACTGCTGGCGGTAGGCGTCGCGCGCCTTCTCGATCGCGATCGTGTTGCGGTCCAGCACCTTCTGCAGGTCGGCCAGCTTGAGGGTGTCGTTGTAGGCGATCTCGGCGGTCTGGCGCACCTCGCGGCAGACGCGGTCGCGCTGGTCGGCGGCCTGGTTCAGCAGGTTGGCGGCCTCGCGCACGCGCGCCACCGAGGCGCCGCCGTCCCACAGGCTCCAGTTGAGCAGGATCTCGGCCGTGGTGTCGCGCTTCTGGTCGGGCACGCCGTCGAAGTTGCGCCCGGTGCCGCTGCGCACGCGCGCTTCGACGCGCGGGTGGTAGGCGCCTTCGCGCGCGGCTGCGTTCTCGCGCGCGGCGCGCAGCGCCTCGATCGCGGCGCTCACCTGGGCATTGTCGCGCAGCGCCACCGTGACCGCGTCCATCGAACTGGCAGGCAGCGCGGTGCCCTCCAGGGTGGCGAAGCGCATGGAAGTGCCCGGCAGCGCGCCCACCACGCGCTGGTAGCGCGCCGACACGTCGTGCAGGTTGGAGGTCTCGTTGATGAGGTTGGAGTCGGCCAGCGCCAGCCGCGCGTTGGCCTGCTCCATGTCGACGCCGCGCCCGACGCCGGCGCCGGCCTTGGCGCTCAGCTGGCCGTAGAGCGTGCGGTGCTGGACGTAGTTCTCCTCGGCCAGCGCCACCAGCTCGCGGTAGCGCAGCACGTCGTAGTGGGCGCGCGCGGCCTCCAGCGCGGTCTGCTCGGTGGCGTCGGCCAGCTCGTACCAGCGTGCGGTGCGCTCGCGCTGCGTGCGCGTCACGTCGCGGAAGGTGCCCATGCCGTCCCAGATGAGCTGGTTCAGCGTCAGCGCCACGCCGGTCTGGTTCAGGCGCTGGCCTTCCGGGTTGCGCGTGGTGATGGTGTCGTTGGTGCGCGCCAGGCGCCCTTCGAGCGCCACCCGCGGCCGCAGGCCGGAACGCGCGACCTCGACCGCGTCGTCACCGGCCTTGAGCGCGTTCACCCGTGCCGTCACCTCGGGCTGGGTTTCCAGCGCCGCCTGTACGGCGGCCTTCAGCGTGGCGTCGATCTCGGCGTGGCAGGCCGCTGCGGCCAGGCCCAGGACTGCGGCGGCGAGCGGCTTCGGCGTCGGCATCGGTGTCGTTCCCCTGAATGGTTTGTCGATGGCGCGAGCGTGAGTGGGCGCATGGCCCAGGTCCTCGCCCGTGCGTCATCTATGGTAGCCGGGCCGTGAGATCGATCACAGCCGGACGAACACGGCGTCGGGCCGGCGCCACGCCGCTCAACTCCGGGCGCCGGGTGACCGAAAGCCCGGGCAGCGGCCGCCGCCGGCGCGCCTGCCCCGACCTGCCCGCCCGATGCACCCGCCCCCCATTGCCGACGCGCCCCGCCGCGCCTGGACCCGGCTCACGCACCTGGCCTTGGCCGCCGTGCTGGTGGCCATGGCGGCCGCGCTGCCGGCCTGGGACAGCGACCGCATGCAGCGCGCCGCCGCCCGCCTGGGGCCGCGTGCCAGCGCGGCGGTGCGCCAGTTGCAGCCGCTGCTGCAGGAATGGGCGGCGCTCGACGAACGCAGCCGCCTTGCACGCGTGAACGAGTTTTACAACCGCCGCATCGTCTTCCGCGACGACATGGCGGTGTGGGGGCAGGAGGACTACTGGGCCAGCCCGCTCGAGACACTCGAGAAGGGCGCCGGCGACTGCGAGGACTTCGCGATCGCCAAGTACTTCAGCCTGCTGGCCGCCGGCGTGCCGCCGCAGCGCCTGCGCCTGGTCTACGTGCAGGCCCAGCATGGCGGCCCGTTGGGTCCCTGGGTGCCGCACATGGTGCTGGCCTGGTATGCGGCGCCTGGCGCCGAGCCGCTGGTGCTGGACAGCCTGATCACCGAGATCCGCCCGGCCTCCGGCCGGCCCGACCTGCAGCCGGTGTTCAGCTTCAACGGCGAAGGCCTGTGGAAGGGCCCGGTCGACCAGCCGGCCCCCGACGTGCTGGCGCGTTTCGGCCGCTGGCACGAAGTGCAGGCCAAGGCGCGCGCGGAGGGCTTCCTGTGACACGATGCGGAGAACGCTGATGCCACTCATCCGACAGATCCGGCTGCTGCTGACGGCGGTGATCGCGCTGGCCGTCGGCGGCGCGCTCGTCGCCCACCTGATGACCACGCGCGAGGCGCTGGCCCAGCAGGTGCGCCTGAAGAACCAGGACAACGCCGAGTCGCTGGCGCTCGTGCTGTCGCAGCAGCGCGGCGATCTCGGCCGCATCGGCCTCGTGCTGCGCGCGCAGGGCGACACTGGCCACTACCGGCTGGTGCGCTTCGAGCCGGCGGCCGGCGGCGCGCCGATCGAGCAGCGCTTCGAGGCCGCGCCCGGCACCGCGCCGCGCTGGTGGCGCGCCTTGCTGCCGATCGAGTCCGAGCCCGGCGTGGCCCAGGTCTCCGACGGCTGGAACGCGGTCGGCCGGGTCATCGTCGTGACCCATGTCGAGCATGCCTACGACAGCCTGTGGCGCGGCAGCCGCGCCGCGCTGCTGTGGATGGCCCTGCTGGCGCTCTTGGCGGCCTGGGTCGGCGGCGCCGGCGTGCGCCGCCTGCAGGCGCCGCTGGAAGCCACCGTGGCCCAGGCCGAGGCGCTGAGCGAAGGGCGCTACGTCAAGGTCGAGTTGCCGCAGGCACCTGAACTGCGCCGCGTCGGCGCGGCGATGAACAGCATGGTCGACCGCGTGCGCGCGCTGTTCGACACCCAGGCGGCCGAGTCCGAACGCTGGCGCACGCTGGCCCATTGCGACGCGCTCACCGGCCTGCCGCACCGGGCCCACTTCATCGCCCGCCTGGGCGCGCTGCAGGAGCGCGAGGACGGCGCCGACGGTGGCGTGCTCGTGCTCGTGCGCGTGGCCGACCTCGAGGCGGCGAACCGCGAGCGCGGCCGCGAGGCGGTCGACGCCGCGCTGCGTGCGCTCGGCCACGCGCTGCAGCAGGAATCGGAAGCGCTGGCCGAAGGTGTCGCCGGCCGCCTCAACGGCAGCGACTTCGCCTGCTTCGCCCCGGCGCCGCAGGCGGCGGCCGACCTGGCCGCGGCGCTGGCGGCGGCGCTGCGGCCGCTGCTCGAACCCGCCGGCCTGCACGCCCACCTGGGCGCCGTGGCGCTGCCCTCAGGCCACCCCGCGGCCGAATGGCTGGCGCGCGCCGACCTGGCGCTGGCGCGTGCCGAAGCGGGCGAGCCCTTCGAACCCGTGCTGCTGGCCGAGGGCGCCAGCGCCGAAGCCGCCCCGGCCGCAGGCGAGCAGGCCTGGCGCGAACGGCTGCAGGCGGCGCTGGCCGCCGGCCGCGGCGCGATCGCCGAGTTCCCGCTGCTCGCGCCCGACGGCCGCCTGCTGCACCTGGAATGCCCGCCGCGGGATCGAGCGCCACCCGCAGCGCGCTGGCTGCCGCTGGCGCTGCGCACGCGGCTCACGGCGGCGGCCGACACGCTGGCGCTGCAGCTCGCGCTGGCCGCCGCGGCGGCCGACGGGCGGCCGCGCTGCGTCAACGTGGCCGCGGCCTCGCTCGCCGAGCCGGACTTCGTCGACGGCCTGCGCGAGCGCCTGCTCGAGGCGCCGGCGCTGGCGCCGCTGCTCTGGCTGGAACTGCCCGAGGCGGCGGCGCTGCAGGACCGCCGGCGCGTGCTGGCGTTCGCACGCTGGCTGCGCCCGCTGGGGGTCAAGGTGGGGCTGGAGCACGCGGGCCGGCGGCTGCACCGCGTCGAGCGGCTCTACGAGATCGGGCTCGACTACGTGAAGCTGGATGCCGCCGAGATCGCCGGCGCCACCCACGACGCCGCCGTGCAGGCCTTCGTGCGCAGCACGGTGGGCCTGCTGGCCGGCATCGGCGGCCAGGTCTTCGCCGAAGGGGTGGCCGACGGCGCGGACGCGCAGGCCCTCTGGGCCTGCGGCGTCGCCGGCGTCACCGGCCCCTGGGCGAGCGCGCAGCGCGCGCCGGGCTGATCAGGGGCCGGTGTCGACCACCAGCTTCTGGCGGTCGAGCAGGGCCTGGATGATCACGCTGTCGGCCGCGGTGGACGACAGCCCGAGCGACGTGCGGATGTCGATGCCCGAGAGCACGATGCGCTCGTCCTCGGCCCCGGCCACGTAGTTGCCGCCCGTGAAGCCGCCGGTGCTGCTGATGCGGATCTCGGTGTTGCCGTTGGTGACGTTGAAGTCGAGGAAGCGGTCCAGCGTGGCCGTGGTCTCGCCGGTGAGCAGGTCGCGCAGGTCCAGCACGTCGCCGCCGGCGGACTTGGCCGCGGGGTCGAAGTCGGCCACGGTGTCGGTGGGCGGCGCCCCGGGGTTGCCCTTGTCGGCCAGCGTCCAGGCGAAGGTGTCGGCACCGGCGCCGCCGATGAGGCGGTCGCCGCCCGGGCCGCCGTCCAGCCAGTCGGCGCCGGCGCCGCCGTCCAGCGTGTCGGCGCCGGCGCCGCCGAAGAGCTGGTCGTTGCCGTTGCCGCCGTTGAGCTTGTCGTCGCCGTCGTCGCCGGCGAGCCGGTCGTTGCCGTCGTTGCCGTTGAGCGTGTCGTTGCCGGCCTTGCCGACGAGGTAGTCGGGCCCGCTGCCCCCGTTCACCGTCTCGCCGCTGGTGGTGCCGTAGGTGACGGTCTCGCGGTCGACGTTGACGCTCACGCTCGACGAGGTGGTGTCGCCGTCGCCGTCGACCAGCACGAAGCGGAAGCCTTCGGTGATCGGGCTCGCGATGCTGTTCGGGCCGGAATAGGTGTACTTGCCGGCGTCCAGGTCGACGGCGAAGGCGCCGCCGGCGCTGGTGGTCACCGTCAGCGTCTGGGTCGCGCTGTCGAAGTGGCCCAGGTTGGGGCCGCCGCTCACCGTCACACTGCCGCCGTGGGCCGGGTCGTAGGTGTAGACCGTGCTGCCGAACTGCAGCGAGAGCACGCGCCCGCCGTCGGCGCCGATGCCGCTGGTCGGCAGGTCGAAGGTGCCGCCGGGCAGCAGCGGGTTGCTCACCACGGTGGGTACGGTGGCGGCGAGCGCCTGGTCGAGCTGGTTGAAGTCGCTCACCAGCAGGCCGTTGAGGTTCTCGCCGATCTGGCCGTCCCAGGCCACCGGGTTCAGCGGCCCCTGCTGGGCGTCGACGCCCAGGCCGATGGAGAAGGCCTTGATGGCGTTGTCGTTGAGGAAGCTGGTCCAGCTGGCTTCCTCGGTCGCGTTGATGCCGGTGCTGGCGGGGAAGGGCTGGCCGTCGGACAGGAAGTACAGCGCGTTCTGCGCGCCGTCGATCTTGCCCGCCGAGGACCAGGCCGAGCGCGCCACCGCCAGCGCCGAGTCGTAGTTGGTGCCGTTGCCGGTGAGCAGCGACTGCAGGTCGGCCTTGGCCTGCGCCACGCTCTCCCAGGCGCTGCCGACGGCCTGGCCCTGCACGTTGAAGGTGACCAGGCGCACCGAGACGCCGCCGAAGCTGTCGTATTCCTCCAGCAGCTTGTTGACCGCCGCCACCGCGCTTTGGAGCCGGGTGGTGCCGTTGACGCCGTCGTTGTTGAGCATCGAGCTCGAGGTGTCGAGCACGATCATCAGGTTGGTGTCGATCATCGTCAGCGCCGCCACCGAAGCCGCCGGCGCGGCGACCGGCGCGTCGTCCTCGACGCTGATCGACAACCGCCCGTTGCCCGAAAGCTGGCCGTCGCTCACGACGACGCCGAAGTCGATCGTGCGTGCGTCCTCGACGTTGGCGACCGGGTGGTCGATCGGGCCCGAGAGCGTGAACTGGTAGTTGCCCGCGTTGTCGACCGTGACGGTCGCGATGGTCTGGCCGCCGGCGCTGCCCACCAGCGTGCCGGTGCCGCTGCCGGTCCAGGTGACCGCCACGCCGTGCGAGGTGAGCGCCGTGGTCGGCGCCGTCAGCGTCACGGTGAAGCTGCTGCTGTCGACGTCGGTGATCGCGATGCGGCCGCTCACCGTGGTGCCGTCGGTGGTGTCGGGCGAGCCGGTGCCGTCCTTGTTGCCGCCCGGCAGGCCTTCCTCGGAGACGCTGCCGGCGGCGTTGCCGACCACCGGCGCGTCGTTCACCGGCGTCAGCGTGATCGAGATCGAGTTCGGCGAGGGGTCGGTGTCCTGGCCGCCGTTGGCGGTGCCGCCGTCGTCGCGCACCTGGAACTGGAAGTTGGCGTAGTTCGCGCCGTTGGCGTCGAGCGGCGGCGTGAAGCGCAGCTGGCCGGCGTCGAGCTGGGTCGCCAGCACCTCGGTCGGCGTGTTGATCACCACGCCGTCGAGCGTGAGCGTGCCGGCCGAAGGCGGCCGCACGATCACCGAGAGGAAGCCGTTGTTCTCGCCCGGCGCGTCGCCGAAGCCGAAGTCGGCGCGGCCGAAGACGACCACCGTGTCCTCGGCCACCGTGATCAGCTTGTTCGCGCCCGCCGGCGCGTCGTTCACGTTGACCACGTTGATCGCCACGCTGTCGGTGTCGGCCAGGCCGCGGCCGTCGACCGTGGTGACGACCAGCGAATCGGCGCCGAAGTAGTTCGCCGCGCCCTGGTAGCCCAGCGTGGCCAGCGTGGCGTTGATCGCCGCCTGCGAGCCCGAGAGCGTGAGCGTGCCGCTGCCGTTGGCGCCCGCGCTGATGCTGGCGCCGGCGGCCAGCACCACGTTGAGCGTGCCGTGGCCCACCGAGAGCTGCACGGTCGCGATCTTGAACGACGCGTCGGTGCCGGCTTCGTCGGGGTCCGAGACGCTGATGCCGCCGATCGGCGTGGCCGTGTCCTCCAGCACCACCTGCGCGCCGGGCACCTGGTTGAGCGGCGCGTCGTTCACGTCGCCGGTGATCGACAGCGTGGCCACCGCCACGTTGCTGGTGGCGCTGCCGTCGGTGACGCTGACGGTGAAGCTGCGCGGCGTGGTGTCCGGCGTCGAGAGCGTGCTGTCGAAGCCGATCGCGCGCAATGCGGCGGCATAGTCGGCGGCGCTGGCGTCGCCGCTCAGCGTGACCGTGCCGCCGCTCACGCTGGCGCTGATGCCGGCCGGCAGCGTGCCGACCGAGAGCAGGTCGCCCGCCTTGGCATTGGTGAGCGTCACGGTGGCGCCCTTGAGCACGGCGCTGTCGAGGTCGGTAACGCCGACGTCGGCGTCGACGATGCGCACCGGCCCGGCCCCGGCGACGAAGGCGCCCTGGTAGTCGGCCCCGGTGGCGCCGCTGGAGTTGTTGGCGTCGAGGTCGATGACCGGCGCGTCGTTGGTGCCGTTGACGGTGACGGTGACCGTGGTCGTCGAGCCGTCGGTCAACGTGACGGTGAACTTGTCCGTGACCACCTGCCCGCCGGCCAGCGCCTGCGCGGCCGGGCCGAGGGTGTAGCTCCAGGTGCCGTCGGCGGCCAGCGTGAGCGAACCCCAGGTGCCGGCCTGCGAGCCGGCGTTGAAGGCGAGCGCGGGGTTGTCGACGTCGATGGCGGTGAGCTTGCCGCCGGTGGTGGCCGAAGTGTCCTCGGTGACCTCACCGGTGCCGGTGGAGATGACCGGTGCGTCGTCGGTGCCGGTCACGGTAATCGTGACCGTGGTCGTCGAACCGTCGGTCAACGTGACGGTGAACTTCTCGGTGACGACCTCGCTGCCGCCGAGTGCCTGCGCTGCCGGGCCGAGGGCGTAGCTCCAGGTGCCGTCGGCCGCCAGCGTGAGTGAGCCCCAGGTGCCGCTCTGGACGCCGGCGTTGAAGGCGAGCGCCGGGTTGTCGATGTCGCTGGCCGTGAGCTTGCCGCTGGTGGTGGGCGACGTGTCTTCGGTGACGGCACCGGTGCCGGTGGAGATGACCGGTGCGTCGTCGGTGCCGGTCACGGTGATCGTGACGGTGGTCGTCGAACCGTCGGTCAACGTGACGGTGAACTTTTCGGTGACGACATCGCCGCCGCCGAGCGCTTGCGCCGCTGGGCCGAGCGCGTAATTCCAGGTGCCGTCGGCCGCCAACGTGAGCGAGCCCCAGGTGCCGCTCTGAACGCCGGCGTTGAAGGCGAGCGCCGGGTTGTCGACGTCGGAGGCCGTGAGCTTGCCGCTGGTGGTAGGCGACGTGTCTTCAGTGACGGCACCGGTGCCGGTGGAGATGACCGGCGCGTCGTCGGTGCCGGTGACCGTGATCGTGACCGTGGTCGTCGAACCGTCGGTCAACGTGACGGTGAACTTTTCGGTGACGACCTCGCCGCCGCCCAGCGCCTGCGCCGCAGGGCCGAGCACGTAGCTCCAGATGCCGTCGGCTGCCAGCGTCAGCGAGCCGTACGCGCCGGTCTGCGAGCCTGCGTTGAAGGCGAGCGCCGGGTTGTCGATGTCGCTGGCCGTGAGCTTGCCGCTGG
>CAYVXO010000006.1:0-45853 GCA_964454485.1 uncultured Rubrivivax sp. | reverse complement strand
TGGTGGGCGACGTGTCTTCGGTGACGGCACCGGTGCCGGTGGAGATGACTGGCGCGTCGTCGGTGCCGGTCACGGTGATCGTGACGGTGGTCGTCGAACCGTCGGTGAGGGTGACGGTGAACTTCTCGGTGACGACCTCGCCGCCGCCGAGCGCCTGCGCGGCGGGGCCGAGCACGTAGTTCCAGGTGCCGTCGGCCGCCAGGGTGAGCGAGCCATACGCGCCGGTCTGCGAGCCTGCGTTGAAGGCCAGCGCCGGGTTGTCCGCGTCGGTGGCCGTGAGCTTGCCGCTGGTGGTGGGCGAGGAGTCCTCGGTGACGGCACCGGTGCCGGCGGAGATGACCGGCGCGTCGTCGGTGCCGGTCACGGTGATCGTGACCGTGGTCGTCGAGCCGTCGTTGAGGGTGACGGTGAACTTCTCGGTGACGACCTCGCCGCCGCCGAGCGCCTGCGCGGCGGGGCCGAGCGCGTAGCTCCAGATGCCGTCGGCCGCCAGGGTGAGCGAGCCGTACGCGCCGGTCTGCGAGCCTGCGTTGAAGGCCAGCGCCGGATTGTCCGCATCGATGGCGGTGAGCTGGCCGCCAGTGGTGGGCGAGGTATCTTCGGTCACCGCGCCGGTTCCGGCGGAGATGACCGGCGCGTCGTCGGTGCCGGTCACGGTGACCGTGACCGTGGTCGTCGAGCCGTCGTTGAGGGTGACGGTGAACTTCTCGGTGACGACCTCACCGCCGCCGAGCGCTTGCGCGGCGGGGCCGAGCGCGTAGCTCCAGATGCCGTCGGCCGCCAGCGTGAGCGAGCCATACGCGCCGGTCTGCGAGCCTGCGTTGAAGGCCAGCGCGGGGTTGTCCGCGTCCGAGGCGGTGAGTTGGCCGCCAGTGGTGGGTGAGGTGTCCTCGGTCACCGCGCCGATGCCGGTGGAGATGACCGGCGCGTCGTCGGTGCCGGTCACGGTGACCGTGACCGTGGTCGTCGAGCCGTCGTTGAGCGTGACGGTGAACTTGTCGGTGACGATCTGGCCGCCCGTGAGCGCCTGCGCCGCCGGCCCGAGCGTGTAGCTCCACGTGCCGTCGGCCGCCAGCGTCAGCGAGCCATAGGCGCCCGCCTGCGAACCCGCATCGAAGGCCAGCGCCGGGTTGTCCACATCGCTGGCCGTCAGCTTGCCGCCGGTGGTCGGTGAGCTGTCTTCCACCACTGCGCCGCTGTCCGCCGACACCACCGGCAAGTCGTCGGTGCCGGTGACGACGACAGTGACCGTGGTCAGCGACCCGTCGGTCAGCTTCACGACGAAGATGTCGTCCACCACCTGGCCGCCGGCCAGGGCCTGGGCAGCGGGCCCCAGGGCGTAAGTCCAGTTTCCGGCCGCGTCGACGACCAGCTGGCCCCAGGTGCCGGCGCTGGTGGCCGGAACGAAGGCCAGCCCGGGGTCGTCGGCGTTGGTGGCCGTGAGCGTGCCGCCGGTCGTCGGCGCCAGGTCTTCGGTGACGCTGCCCTTGCCGGCGGAGATGATGGCGCCGTCGAAGGTGCCGGTGACCGTGACCGTCACGGTCGTCGTGCTGCCGTCGTTCAGGCGCACGGTGAAAAGCTCGGTCTCGACCTGGCCCTCGGTCAGCTCCTGGGCGGCGTCGCCGAGCGTGTAGGTCCACTTGCCGTCGGCGCCGACGATCAGTTCGCCGAAACGGCCGTCCTGCGTGCCGGCCGCGAAGGCCAGGCCGGGGTTGTCGGGGTCGACGGCGGTGAGGGTGCCGCCGGTGAGCGGCGAGCGGTCCTCGACCACCGAACCCAGGCCGACCGAGACGCGCGCCGCATCGTCGGCGCCGTTGACGGCGATGGTGACGGTGCGCGTGCTGCCGTCGACGCTGGTGACGGTGAAGGTCTCGGTCACCACCTGCCCGCCGGCCAGCGCCTGCACATTGGCGGCGGCGTTGTCCAGCGTGTAGGTCCAGTGGCCGGCCGCGTCCACGCTGAAGCTGCCGTAGGTGCCCGCGGTCGCGGTCTGCGGCCGCAGCGCGGCTTCGCCGGTGTCGGGGTCGGTGACCGTGAGCGTGCCGGTGGCCAGCAGGGTGCCGTCCTCGGTGACGCTGCCGCTCGCGTTGCCGTCGATGCGCGCGGCGTCGTTGGCGCCCACCACGGTGACGGTCAGCGTGGCCGTGGCGCTGCCGCCTTCGCCGTCGGTGATGCGGTAGGTGAAGGTGTCGGTGCCGGTCTCGCCGGCGCGCAGCGCCTGCGCGGCGTCGCCCGGGGTGTAGGTGTAGCGGCCGTCGGCGCCGATCACGACGCTGCCGTAGAGGCCCGCCACTGCCGTGCCGACGCCGCCCGCTGGCGCGCCGCTGCCGGCTCCGACCGCGGTGACGGTGAACGGCGCGCCCTGCGGGTCGCTGTCCTGGCCCGCCGTGCCGGGCGTGACGCTGCCGGTGGCGGCGGGGCCATCCTCGGGCACGCTGGCGACGTCGTTCACGGCCACCGGGGCCGGGTCGACCGTGAAGGGCCGGCTGGCGGTGGCGCTGGCGGTGTTGCCCGCGGCGTCGGTGCTGGTGACGCTGGCCGAGACGCTGCCGCCGGCCGCCGCCAGCAGGTCGCCGCCGACGACGACCGAGAAGTGGCCGTCGGCGCCCACGGTGGTGGTGAAGGTGCTGCCGCCGACGACCACGGTGACGGTGTCGCCCGGCCGCGCGTCTCCGCCGGCCGTGCCGCCGATCGTGACCGGGCCGGTGGCTTCGCTGCCGCCCAGCACGTCGTTGCCGGCGATCGGGTCCAGCGTCACCGTGGGCACCGGCGGCGTGGCATCGACGACGCCGGCAGCACCGGAGGTGGCCGTGCCGCCCGGCCCGCTGACGCTGCCGCTGGCGGTGTAGGGGCCGTCGGCCAGCGGCAGCGGCACGTCGACCGTGAAGTGGCCGTCCGCCCCGACCGTGGTGGTGACCGTCTGCGCCGTGCCGTCGGCGCCGGTGACGACGATGGTGACGACCGAGCCGGGTGCGGCGTCGCTGCTGCCGGAGATCGTGGGCGTGCGGTCGTTGGTGAGCGCCGGGGCGCCGAGCGCCAGCGAAGGCGGCTGCAGCAGCGCGACCTGGTTCTCGGGCGCGGTGGTCACCTCGGCGATCACGGCGCGCGCCGCGCCGGCGTTGTCGGCAAAGGCGAGTTCGCCCGGGCCCAGCGCCTCGTCGATGCGGCCGACGCGCAGCCCCGGCTGCAGCGAGCCTTCGCCGCCGCCGGTGTTGCCGGCACCGGGCCCGGTGCCCGGTTCGCCGGCGACCACCGCCGCGACCGTGCGGTCGACGTCGTCCACCGGCGCCGCCGCGCGCACCGGCGGCACGTCCTCGACGATGGTGACGATGCTGTCCTGGCGCGTGAGGATCAGGTCGCCGGCCTTCACCGGCGTGCCCGGCAGCAGCACCCGCTCGACGCCGTCGGCGCCGCGGATGATCGCGAAGCCGATCACCTCGCGGACCGTGCCCGCTTTCGTGTTGACCATGACGGGCACTGCGATCTCCTCGGCTGCTGCGACTCAGCTGTGATGGTAGTCCGAAGAATGCGCGGCGCCACTCGGCGGGGACCCGCCCGTCGCCCGGATCGGGGGGCAAATAGTTGCCACCCTGCGACGGCCGGTAACCGAACGCTCTAACGCTCGCGCAGCGCGTAGTCGCGGATCTTGAGCACCGGCTTGGCCAGGTAGCTCAGCACCGACTTGCGGCCGGTGAGCACGTCCACTTCGGCCGTCATGCCCGGGATGATGGGCAGCTTTTCGCCCAAGCTGGGCCGCGCGGTGCGCACGCGCACCACGTAGAACGCGTTGCCGCGCTCGTCGACCACGGTGTCGGGGCTGATGTTCTCCACCGTGGCGTCGAGCCCGCCGTAGATGGAGAAGTCGTAGGCGCTGAACTTCACGGTGGCGTTCTGCTGCGGCCGGATGAAGGCGATGTCCTTGGGCGCGATGCGCGCCTCCAGCACCAGGGTGTCGTCCAGCGGCACGATCTCCACGATGTCCTTGCCCGGCTGCACCACGCCGCCCACCGTGTTGGCCAGCAGGCGCTGCACGCGGCCGCGCACGGGGCTCCTGACCTGCGCCTTGGTCACGCGGTCGGCCAGCCCGACCACGCTTTCGTTCAGCGCGCCCAGCTTGGCCTGCACGTCGGCCAGTTCCTTGCGCGCATCGCTGCGGAACGAGAGCACCGTGTCCTGCGCCTTGCTCTCGGTCTCCTTCATGGCCGCCCGCACGCGCGCGATCTGCGCCTGCGCCTGCTCCATGTCGCCGCGGAAGCGCACGATGTCGCGCTCCAGGCGCAGGATGTCGACCTCGCTGACGGCGCCGCTGGCCAGCAGCGGCTTCGTCTTCGCCATCTCCTGCTGCGCCAGCTCCAGCCCGCGCTGCGCGCTGGCGCGCCGGGCCTCGCTCTCGGCGAGCTCCTGTTCGCGCTGCGCCAGCTGCTGGCGGTTGGTGGCCAGCAGGCTGGAGAGCTCGGCCACGCGCTGCGCGTACACGCGCTGTTCGTCGGCGACGACGCGGCGCTCGGCCTCGTCGGCCGCCGGCGGGGCCTGGAAGGCACCGCCTTCGGCCAGTGCGCGCAGGCGCGCGGCGCGGGCGCGCAGCGCGATGCCCTGGGCCGAGCTCTCGCGCACGCCGGAGGTGGCGCGCGTCTCGTCGATGCGCAGCAGCAGCTGCCCCGGCTCGACCAGGTCGCCTTCGCGCACCGCGATCTCGGCCACCACGCCGCCGTCAAGCGACTGCACCACCTGCAGCTGGCGCGAAGGCACCACGCGCGCTTCGCCGCGTGTCACCTCGTCGACCTGGGCCCAGCCGGCCCAGACCAGCAGCACCAGCACCACCAGCGCGGCGGCCCGCAGCACCAGGCGTGCGCGCTGGGTGCGCTGGCGCGACATCAGCGCCTCGGCCTCCAGCTCGAAGGGCAGCAGGCCGGCTTCGGCGGCCTGGGCGTCGGTGATGGGCCGCGCCAGCATCGTGCTCAGGCCGCCTTCGCGATGCGGCCGCTCTGCAGCTGCGCCATCACAGCGTCGCGCGGGCCGTCGGCGACGATGCGGCCCTGGTCGATGACGACCACCCGGTCCACCAGCGAGAGCAGCGAGGTGCGGTGCGTCACCAGCAGCAGCGTGCGGCCGGGCAGCCAGGCGGCCAGGCGCTGCGTGAGCTGCGCCTCGGTGCTGAAGTCCATGCCGCTCGTGGGTTCGTCCAGCAGCAGCATCGGCGCGTCGTGCAGCAGCGCGCGCGCGATGCCGACCGCCTGCCGCTGGCCGCCGGAGAGGCGCTCGCCGCGTTCGCCCACGGGCATCGCGAAGCCGCGCGGGTGGCGGTCGACGAACTCCGAGAGGCCGGCGGTCTCGGCCGCGGCCAGCACGGCGGCGTCGTCGGCCCAGGGCTGGCCGAAGGCGATGTTCTCGCGCAGCGTGCCGTCGAACAGCAGCACCTCCTGCGAGACGAAGCCCAGGTTGCGGCGCAGGTCGGCGGGGTCGAGCTGGCGCAGGTCGATGCCGTCGACCAGCACCGCGCCTTCGGCCGGTTCGTACAGGCCCGCCACCAGCCGCAGCAGCGTCGACTTGCCCGAGCCGATGCGGCCGATGAAGGCCACGCGCTCGCCCGGCGCGATGCGCAGGCGCACGCCGTCCAGCGCCGCGGTCTCGGCGTTCGGGTAGCGGAAGACGACGTCGCGGAACTCGATGGCGCCTTCCAGGTCGCGCCGCTGCAGGGCTTCACCCGGCGCCGGCCGCTCGACCGGCTGGGCCATGATGCGGTCGAGGCCCTCGAGCGCGGTGCGCGCCGACTGCCACTGCATCAGGAGGCCCGCGATCTGCCCCGCCGGCGCCAGCGCGCGCCCGCCCAGCATGCTGGCGGCGACCAGCGCGCCCAGCGTGAGCTGGCGGTCGGCGATGAGGTAGACGCCGACGAGCACGATCACCACGCTCACCAGCTGCGAGAGCGTGTTCATCACGTACATCGCGCCGGTGGACCAGGCGCGGATGCGCAGCTGCACCTGCGCCAAGTAGAGGTTGTGGCGCTCCCAGCGTGCCTGCATCGCGCCTTCGGCGCCCTGCGTCTTGATCGTCTCCAGGCCGCCCAGCGATTCGATCAGCACCGCGTTGCGCTGCGCCGAAGCCTGCCAGGTCGCCTGCGAGAGCGCGTGCAGCCGCCGCTGCACCAGCCAGCCGCCGGCCACCACCACCGCCAGCGCCAGCAGCGGCGGCAACGCCAGCCAGGGCGAGATCCACACCAGCGCCACGATGAACAGCAGCGCGAAGGGCACGTCCACCAGCGCCGCCACGGTGCCGGCGGCGACCAGTTCGCGCACCTGCTCGAAGCCGCGCAGGTTGGCCGCGAAGCTGCCCACCGAGGCGGGGCGGCCCGCCATCCTGAGCGCCATCACCTGCTCGAAGAGCGTGGCCGAGAGCTTGACGTCGACGCGCGCACTCGCCTCGTCGACGAAGCGGCCGCGCAGGCTGCGCAGCAGGAGGTCGGCCGCCAGCACCAGCACGACGCCCAGCGCCAGCGCCCACAGCGTCTCGAGCGCGCGGTTGGGCACCACGCGGTCGTAGACGTTCATCGTGAAGAGCGGCAGCGCCAGGCCGAACAGGTTGACCAGCGCGGCGGCGGCCAGCACGTCGCGGTAGACCAGGCGCTGGGCCCAGATCGCCGACCAGAACCAGTGGCCGCGCGCGCCCGCCGGCCGGGGCGCCGATTCGGCGAAGCGGAAGTGCGGCCGCACGAAGAGCACGACGCCGGTGTGGCGCGCGGCCAGGTCCCCGGCCGCGAGCGTGACCGCGCCCTGGCCCGACTCGGGCAGCAGCACCTGCGCGCGGCCGTCGGCTTCGCGCCCGGTGAGCACGCAGGCGCGGTTGTCCTTCAGCAGCAGGATCGCCGGCAGCGCGGCGGGGTCGATCGCGTCCACGGCCACGCGCTGCAGCTTCGTGGCCATGCCGGCGCGGGCGGCGGCGCGCTCGGCGGTTTCCAGCGTGAGCCGGCCTTCGACCAGCGGCAGCCCGGCGGCGAGCGAGGCGCGCGTGGCGGCCTGGCCGTGCAGGCGGCAGACCTCGACCAGGCAGTCGAGCAGCGGGTCGGGCTGGACCAGGTCCTCGCGCAGACGCGGCGCGGTCGACGCGGTGGCGCTCATTCAGGCGATGTCGCCGGCATGCACCGTGAAGCGGCCGCTGCGCCGGTCCTCGAAGAAGTGGCGCAGCGTCTCGCGCACGGTGCGGAAGGCGATCTCGTCCCAGGGGATCTCGTGCTCGCGGAAGAGCTGCGCCTCCATCGTCTCCGGGCCGGGGGCGAAGCGCGTGTCGTGCAGGCGCGCCAGGTAAAACAGGTGCAGTTGCCCGGCGCGCACCACGTTGAGCACGGTGAACAGTTCGCCCAGCGTGATGCGCGCGCCGGCCTCTTCATCGGTCTCGCGCAGCGCGCCTTCCGAGGTGCTCTCGCCGAGTTCCAGGAAGCCGGCCGGCAGCGTCCACAGGCCGCGCCGCGGCTCGATGTTGCGCTTGCACAGCAGCACCTGGTCTTCCCACACCGGCACCGTGCCGACGACGTTGATCGGGTTCTCGTAGTGGATCTCGCCGCAACTCGTGCAGATGGCGCGGTCGCGGTTGTCGTCGGCCGGCACGCGGTACGCCGTGGGGCTGCCGCAGACGCGGCAGTGCTTGATGCGGCGGGGCTCGAACATGCCGCGGGAGTTTAGCGGCCGTGGCATCATCGTCCGATACCGGACTGGAGCGCGCCCGCCATGAGTTTCGTGATCGAACCCGCCGCCCCTGCCGCCGTGCCCGTGGCCGGCGGCGGGATGTTTCCCGTGCACCGCATCTACTGCGTGGGCCGCAACTACGTGGAGCATGCGCAGGAGATGGGCCACACCGGCCGCGAGCCGCCGTTCTTCTTCATGAAGCCGGCCGACGCCGTGGTGCCGGTCGCCGAAGGCACCACCGGCCGTGTCGACTACCCCACGCTCACCGCCAGCTACCACCACGAGATCGAGCTCGTGGTGGCGATCGGCCAGGGCGGGCGCGACATCAGGGCCGCCGACGCTGCCGCCCACATCTTCGGTTATGCGGTGGGCCTGGACATGACCCGGCGCGACCTGCAGAACGAGATGAAGAAGCAGGGCCGGCCCTGGGACATCGGCAAGAGCTTCGAGCAGTCGGCCCCCATCGGGCCGATCGTGCCGAAGGCGAAGACCGGCGAGCTGACGCAGGGCGCGATCACGCTCTCGGTGAACGGCGCGCTCAAGCAGAAGGGCGACCTCTCGCAGCTGATCTGGAGCGTGGCCGAGACCATCGAGCACCTGAGCAAGGCCTGGACGCTGGCGCCCGGCGACCTGATCTACACCGGTACGCCGGCCGGCGTGGGCGCGGTGGTGCGCGGCGACGTGATGGAAGGCGCCATCGCCGGGCTGCCCAACCTGCGCGTCGCGGTGGCCTGAAGCGGAGCGGGGCGCGATGGAGCTCTACAACTACTTCCGCTCGTCGGCTTCGTACCGCGTGCGCATCGCGCTCGCGCTCAAGGGGCTGGCCTACGACTACAAGGTCGTGCACCTGCAGAAGAACGAGCAGTTCAACGAGTCCTACGCCGCCGTCTCGGCGGCGCGCCTGGTGCCGCTGCTGCGCGACGGCGAACAGTCGATCACCCAGAGCCTGGCCATCATCGAGTACCTCGACGAGACGCACCCGAAGCCGCCGCTGCTGCCGGCCGACGCCGCCGGCCGCGCGCGCGTGCGTTCGCTCGCGCTGGACATCGCCTGCGAGATCCACCCGCTGAACAACCTGCGCGTGCTGCGCTACCTGATCAAGGACCTGAAGGTCGGCGAGGACGACAAGAACCGCTGGTACCGGCACTGGGTCGAGACCGGCCTGGAGGTGGTCGAACGCCGCCTGGCCGCCGCGCCTTCGCGCTTCTGCCACGGCGAGACGCCCACGCTGGCCGACTGCACGCTGGTGCCGCAGATCTTCAACGCCCAGCGCTTCGAGTGCCGGCTCGACCACGTGCCGAACGTGATGCGCGTGTTCGGCGAATGCATGAAGCTGGACGCGTTCGAGGCCACGCGGCCGGAGAAGTGCCCTGATGCAGCCTGAGTGGGCGGCGCCGGCCTCGGTCGGCGCGCTCATGAGCACGCGCGAAGGCGGCGTCAGCGCCGCCCCCTGGGACTCGCTGAACCTGGGCGTCGCGGTCGGCGACGACCCCGCCGCGGTGGCCGAGAACCGGCGCCGCTTCACCCGGGCCCTCGGCGCCGAACCGGTGTGGCTGCGCCAGGTGCACGGCGCGCGCGTGGTCCGTGCCGGCACCGACACCGACCTCGTCGCCGACGCCGCCTGGACCGACGCGCGCGGCATCGCCTGCGTGGTGCAGGTGGCCGATTGCCTGCCGGTGCTGCTGGCGCGGCGCGACGGCGCAGCGGTGGCGGCGGCGCATGCCGGCTGGCGCGGCCTGGCCGGCGGCGTTCTCGAAGCCACGGTGCAGGCGCTGTGCGCCGGCAGCGGCTGCGTGCCGGCCGAACTGGTGGCCTGGCTGGGGCCCTGCATCGGGCCGCGCCGCTTCGAGGTCGGGGCCGACGTGCTGGCCGCGTTCCCGCAGGCGCCCGATCGCTTCGTCTTCCGGCCGCGCGCCGACGGTGCCGAGCGATGGCTGGCCGACCTGCCCGGGCTGGCCCGCGACCGCCTCCAGGCGGCCGGCGTGTCGGCGATCGCCGGCGGCGGCTGGTGCACGGTCGAGGACCGCACCCGCTTCTTTTCGTTTCGGCGCGACGGCACCACCGGCCGCATGGCCGCCGCCGTCTGGCGGCGCTGAAGCGCCGGCCGCGAATCAGTCGGCGCTGGCGCGCGGCGGCAGCAGGTAGGTGACGTAGCGGCGGGGCGGGAAGGCGTGCCCGCGTTCCCGCTTGGCCACCGCGATCAGCTCCCGCCGCTGCGACCATTGGGCCGCGATGTCCTGACACTCCACGTCTTCTTCGAGGCAGACCACCAGGCCCCCGTCGTCGAACACGTCTTCGGTGTCGACCCAGGGCGTCTCGGCGGCGGCATTCCAGAGGCTCCAGTAGCGCGGGTGGTCGTCGGCATAGAAGGCAGTGGACATCGCGAGCACGCGCGTGCCGCTCACCCAGGGCAGCGGGCGGTGGAACTCCTGCTGCCAGCGCCGCGCCAGGGTTTCGGCCAGTTCGGCTCGCGGCTCGGTCACCGCGTCGGCTTCCTGGCGTGCCATCCACTCCCAGCGCAGGGGGGCCACCACGAGAACCACGCCCCAGGCCGCGGCCAGTGCGGCGAGCCCGCGGCGCAGCGCGATGCGGCCGCCGGCCCGACGCGAATGCGCCACCAGCAGCAGGCACACGCCGCCGGCGATCGGCATGCCCCAGACGGTGGCCGTGCGCGCGCCGGTAGCGGCGGTGGCCAGCATGGTCACCACCACCGGACCGGCGGCCAGCAGCCACAGCGGCGCCAGGCGCGGGCGCAGGCAGGCTGACAGCGCCGCACGCAGCGAGCGCCGGCGCTTTCCGGGTTCCAGCGTCAGGGCCAGCAGCAGCAAGGCCAGGCTCACGTAGAGCAGCTGCACGAAGCCGAACCGGAGCGCGCGCGCGGCGGCGCCGGCCGGCTCTGCCGAGGCGGCGGCCTGCGCGTACTGCAGCGGACCGGCGCTCTGCTGCAGCAGCCAGTCCGCGTGGGGCAACAGCGCCAGCGCCAACGTGCCGACGGCGATCCAGGGTGCGGCGGTGGCGAAGCTGCGCCGCCAGGCGGGCGTGGCCAGCGCGGCGACCAACAGGCACAGCAGCAGCACGCCCGAGTAGTACTTGCCCAGCATCGCCAGCGCGCAGGCCAGACCGCACCACAGGCCGTCCGCCAGCCGCCGGCCCTGCACCATGCGCACGAAGCAGTAGGTGGCCCAGGGCCAGGTGGACAGCAGCACGGCGTTTGCGTTGAAGCGCATCGCCAGCGTCGTGAAGCCCGGCGTCAGCGCCGTGGTGGCCACAGCCATCAGGGCCCAGCGCGCGGGCAGGAAGCGCCGCGCCAGCGCGGCGACGCCAGCCAGCCCGACGGCGCCGTTCAGCGCGGCCAGCAGTGCGTAGCCGGCATGCCCTTCCGGGACGAGCCGGAACCAGGCCCCCGCGATCCAGGCCGACAGCGGCGGGTGCTTGTAGTAGCCCCATTCGAACGACTGGCCCCAGGCGTAGGCCTCCACCATGTCGCCGGCGCGGTCCAGGTTGCTGCGTCCGGCGGTGCCTGACCACGTCCACACCGCCACGTGCAGCAGCAGAAGGGCGGCGAGCACCCAGCGCCAGTCCAGCGTCCCCACCGCCTGGGCAGCAGTGCGGGGACGCCAGGGCAGCTGAAGGCGGGAGGCGGCAGCGCGCAGGGCGGAGGGTTCTGGCATCGGCGGCCGCACGGTAAGCGTGCCGGCCGGCCCGTGCGGCGTCCGCGACCTGTCAGTCCCGGGGCTCGGGGGGCGGGTCTTCCCGCGCCTTCAGCGCCCGCTTGCGCGCCGGCGTGCCCAGGATGTACAGCAGCACCGCCAGCGGCAGCAGCCCGTACAGCAGCAGCGTGAAGACCGCGCCCAGCACGGTGCCGTTGGGCGAGATCGCCTCCGCCACGGCCATCATGACGACCACGTAGAGCCAGGCGACGGCGACGATCCAGTTCCACATTGCGGCTGATGATGCGTAATTTCGCTTACTGGGATTCAATGTCATGTCGTGGTAAGCTTGCGCCCCTACAACGTGAGCTGTTTCACAGCCTGCCACAAGATGCCGGCACGGGCCTGACGCGGGCCGCGGCCGATAGGAGACCAGCTTGAAAGCTGCCAAGAATCCGTCTGACCCGGCTGCGAGCGCGGCCGACGCCAGCGCCTTCGGCGCCGCGGTGGGCGACCTGATGAAGTCGTTCTCGGGCCTGAACCTGCCGGCGCAGCAGCTGGCGTCGCTGCAGGGCGACTACCTGAAGAGCGTCACCGAGATCTGGAACCAGTCGCTGCAACACCTGGGCGGCGAAGGCGCCAAGGCGCCGGCCATCGGCGACCGCCGCTTCTCGGCCAGCGCCTGGCTGCAGAACCCGGGCGCGGCCTACGCGGCCCAGATGTACCTGCTGAACGCGCGCACCCTGATGCAGATGGCCGAATCGGTGCAGGGCGACGAGAAGACCAAGGCGCGCATCCGCTTCGCGGTGCAGCAGTGGATCGACGCCGCCAGCCCCAGCAACTACCTGGCCTTCAACCCCGAGGCGCTGCAGAAGGCGCTGGACACCAAGGGCGAGAGCATCGCCAGCGGCATGACCCAGCTGCTGCAGGACCTGCAGAAGGGCCATGTCTCGCAGACCGACGAGAGCGCGTTCGAGGTCGGCCGCAACGTGGCCACCAGCGAAGGCGCGGTCGTGTTCGAGAACGAGCTCTTCCAGCTCATCGAATACAAGCCGCTCACGGCCAAGGTCTACGAACGGCCGATGCTGTTCGTGCCCCCGTGCATCAACAAGTACTACATCCTCGACCTGCAGCCGGAGAACTCGGTCATCCGCTACACGGTCGAGCAGGGCCACCGCGTCTTCGTCGTCAGCTGGCGCAACCCCGACGAGAGCCTGGTCGACAAGACCTGGGACGACTACATCGAGGAAGGCCCGATCCGGGCCATCCGCACGGTGCAGGCCATCACCGGCGCCCAGACGATCAACACGCTGGGCTTCTGCGTCGGCGGCACCATCCTCAGCACCGCGCTGGCGGTGCTGGCCGCGCGCGGGGAGCAGCCGGCGGCCAGCGTCACGCTGCTCACCACGCTGCTGGACTTCAGCGACACCGGCGTGCTGGACATCTTCGTCGACGAGACCGCGGTCCAGCTGCGCGAGATGACCATCGGCGAGAAGGCCCCGGGCGGCCCCGGGCTGCTCAAGGGCAAGGAACTCGCCACCACCTTCAGCTTCCTGCGCCCGAACGACCTGGTCTGGAACTACGTCGTCGGCAACTACCTGAAGGGCGAGACGCCGCCGCCGTTCGACCTGCTGTACTGGAACGGCGACAGCACCAACCTGCCGGGCCCGATGTACTGCTGGTACCTGCGCCACATGTACCTGCAGAACGAGCTCAAGAAGCCCGGCGCGCTGACGGTCTGCGGCGAGAAGGTCGACCTGGGCAGGATCCAGGCACCGTTCTTCGTCTACGCCTCGCGCGAGGACCACATCGTGCCGTGGACCGCGGCCTACGGGTCGATCCCGCTGGTGAAGGGCAAGAAGACCTTCGTGCTCGGCGCCTCGGGCCACATCGCCGGCGTCATCAACCCGCCGGCCAAGGGCAAGCGCAGCCACTGGACGAACGCGAAGCTGCCGGCGACCGCGAACGAGTGGTTCGCCAGCGCCACCGAGCACCCGGGCAGCTGGTGGCCGGTGTGGTCGGGCTGGCTCGCCCCGCAGGGCGGCAAGCAGGTCGCCGCGCCCAAGGGCTACGGCAGCCGCCAGTTCAAGACCATCGAGCCGGCACCCGGCCGCTACGTCAAGGCCAAGGCCTGACGCCTCTTTCATTCCTCCGGAGACAAGCCCCCCATGAGCACCGACATCGTCATCGTCGCCGCCGCCCGCACCGCGGTCGGCAAGTTCGGCGGCACGCTTGCTTCCACGCCCGCGCCCGAACTCGGCGCCGCGGTCATCAATGAACTGCTCAAGCGCGCCAAGCTCGAGGGCGGCCAGATCGGCGAGGTCATCCTCGGCCAGGTGCTGCAGGCCGGCTCCGGCCAGAACCCGGCGCGCCAGGCAGTGGTGAAGGCCGGCCTGCCGCACGCGGTGCCGGCGATGACCATCAACAAGGTCTGCGGCTCCGGCCTGAAGGCGGTGATGCTGGCCGCGCAGGCGATCCGCGACGGCGACAGCGAGATCGTCATCGCCGGCGGCCAGGAGAACATGAGCCTGTCGCCGCACGTGCTGCCCAACTCGCGCAACGGCGCGCGCATGGGCGACTGGAAGCTGGTCGACTCGATGATCGTCGACGGCCTGTGGGACGTCTACAACCAGTACCACATGGGCATCACGGCCGAGAACGTGGCCAAGCAGTACGGCGTCAGCCGCGAGGCGCAGGACGCGCTCGCGCTGGCCAGCCAGCAGAAGGCGGCCGCGGCGCAGGAAGCCGGCCGCTTCAAGGACGAGATCGTGCCGGTCTCCATCGCCCAGAAGAAGGGTGACCCGATTCTCTTCACGGCCGACGAGTTCATCAACAAGAAGACCAGCGCCGAGGCGCTGGCCGGCCTGCGCCCCGCCTTCGACAAGGCCGGCAGCGTGACCGCGGGCAACGCCTCGGGCCTGAACGACGGCGCCGCCGGCGTGGTGGTGATGACGGCCAAGAAGGCCGCCGCGCTGGGGCTCACGCCGCTGGCGCGCATTGCCAGCTACGCCAGCGCCGGCCTCGACCCGGCCTACATGGGCATGGGCCCGGTGCCGGCGGCACGCAAGGCGCTGGAGCGCGCCGGCTGGAAGCCCGCCGACCTGGACCTGCTGGAGATCAACGAGGCCTTCGCGGCCCAGGCCTGCGCAGTGCACCAGGAAATGGGCTGGGACACGAGCAAGGTCAACGTGAACGGCGGCGCGATCGCGATCGGGCACCCGATCGGTGCCTCGGGCTGCCGGATCCTGGTGACCCTGCTGCACGAGATGGCGCGCCGCAATGCCAAGCGCGGGATCGCCTCGCTGTGCATTGGGGGTGGCATGGGTGTCGCGCTCACCGTCGAGCGCTAAAGTCAGTTCGCGATCATCACTATCAAGGAGAGCAGAGATGGCACAGAAAGTGGCTTACGTGACCGGTGGCATGGGCGGCATCGGCACCGCGATCTGCCAGCGCCTGGCGAAGGAAGGCTTCAAGGTGATCGCCGGCTGCGGCCCCAGCCGCGACTTCGTCAAGTGGCTGGACGAGCAGAAGGCCCTGGGCTACACGTTCTACGCCTCGGTGGGCAACGTGGCCGACTGGGACAGCACGGTGGCGGCCTTCACGAAGGCGATCGCCGAGCACGGCCAGATCGACGTGCTGGTGAACAACGCCGGCATCACGCGCGACCGCATGTTCCTGAAGATGACGCCCGACGACTGGAAGGCGGTCATCGACACCAACCTGAACAGCATGTTCAACGTCACCAAGCAGGTGGTGCCGGGCATGGTGGAGAAGGGCTGGGGCCGCATCATCCAGATCAGTTCGGTCAACGGCGAGAAGGGCCAGGCCGGCCAGACCAACTACTCGGCGGCCAAGGCCGGCATGCACGGCTTCACGATGGCGCTGGCGCAGGAAGTGGCCAGCAAGGGCGTGACGGTGAACACCGTGAGCCCGGGCTACATCGGCACCGACATGGTCCGCGCGATCAAGCCGGAAGTGCTGGAGAAGATCGTCGCCACCATTCCGGTGAAGCGCCTGGGCACGCCGGAGGAGATCGGCTCGGTCGTGGCCTGGCTGGCGGGCGAGGATTCGGGCTTCACGACCGGTGCAGACTTCAGCTGCAACGGCGGCCTGCACATGGGGTGAATCTCACCCGATGATCTGCCGCGCGGCCGCCTTCAGGGCGGCCGCGCTGCCTTCGGGCAGGGCGATCGTGGTCGCTTCGCCCAGGCGGCTGAAGTTCTTCTGCATCGACCGCATGTAGATCGGGTCGTAGTGCTCGGCCAGCAGTTCGCGCACCAGTTCTTGCGTGCGCCCGGAACGCGCCAGCGCCTGCCAGTGTTCCACCACCGCAGCCCCGCGCAGTTCGCGCAGCGTGGCCAGCCTCTCGCACAGCAGCCCGGTGTCCTGCACCAGGTGGGCGTAGTCCTCGCACAGCAGTGCCACGCGCGCTTCGAGCGGCATCTCCACGCTCAGGCAGGGCGCGGCGCGCAGCTTCTCCAGCAGCGCCTGCGGCACGCGCAGGCGGCCGATGAGGCGGCTCTCGCTCTCGGCGTAGACCGGGCGTGAAGGATCCAGGCCGCGCAGCGCCTGCCACAGCTGCGTCTCGAAGCCCTTCTGCGAAGGCTGCGGCACGCCCGGCAGCGGCCCCAGCACGGATCCACGGTGGCAGGCCAGCGCTTCCAGGTCCAGCACCTGCGCGCCGGCGTCGGCCAGCGCCCCCAGCAGACGGCTCTTGCCGCTGCCGGTGCGCCCGCAGACCACGTGCAGGTCCAGCGCCGCCGGCAGGGATTCGAGCTCGGCGATCACGGCGCGGCGGAATTCGCGGTAGCCGCCTTCGAGCACGCTGACCGAGAAGCCGATCTGGCCCAGCACCGTGGCCAGCGCGCCCGAGCGCTGGCCGCCGCGCCAGCAGTAGACCAGCGGCCGCCATTCGCGCGGCCGCGCCATCACCTCGCGTTCGACGTGGCGCGCGATGTTGCGCGCCACCAGCGCCGCCCCGCGCTTGCGCGCCTCGAAGGGCGAGACCTGCTTGTATTCGGTGCCGACGAGGCGCCGCTCCTCGTCGTTCAGCGAAGGCCAGTTGACGGCGCCGGGCAGGTGGTCTTCGGCGAACTCGGACTCGCTGCGCGCGTCGACGAGCGTGTCGAAGCGATCGAGCTGGGCGATCGCCTCCGCCGCCGTGACCCGGCGCAGCCCCATCAGGCCGGCGGCGACACCGCGTCGAGCAGTTCGCCTTCGATGCGCAGCTGCGCCTTCGGCTGCTGCAGCGCCGGGCCGTCGACGAGGAAGGTGTCCTCGACCCGCTCGCCCAGCGTGCTGACCTTGGCCAGCTGCAGGTTGATGTGGTTGCGGGCCAGCACGCGCGCGATGGCGTAGAGCAGGCCCGAGCGGTCGCTCGCCGACACCGTGAGCAGCCAGCGCTGCGCCCGTTCGTCCGGGTGCAGCGTGACGCGCGGCACCACCGGGAACGAGCGCACGCGGCGCGAGACGCGGCCGCGGCTGGGCTCGGGCAGCGGGCCCTGGCTGGCCAGCGCCGCCGCGGCCTGGGTCTCGACGAGCGAGATCAGGTCGCGGTACTCGGCCGGGCTGCCGCCTTCCAGCCGCGTGCTCACGACCTGGAAGGTGTCGAGCGCGTAGCCGGCGCGCGTGGTGTGGATCTTCGCGTCCTGGATGCTGAAGCCGGCGCTGTCGAAGTAGCCGCAGATGCGCGCGAAGAGGTCGGGCTGGTCGGGCGCGTAGACCAGCACCTGCAGGCCGTCGCCCACGGTGGACAGGCGCGCGCGCACGATCGGCACCTGGGTCTCGATGTGGCGCCAGAGCGAGCGCGCGTGCCAGGCGATGTCGCCGGCGTCGTGGCGCGCGAAGTAGCTCACCTCGAGCGTCTTCCACAGCGGCTCCTCGGTGCCGGGCAGGGCCGAGTGCAGCGCCAGGTTCTGCCGCGCTTCCTGCTTGCGCGCCTCGATCTCGGCGTCCAGGTTGGGCTTGGCGCCGCCCAGCGCGCGCAGCGTGAGCCGGTACAGGTCTTCCAGCAGCTTGCCCTTCCAGGCGTTCCACACCTTCGGGCTGGTGCCGCGGATGTCGGCCACCGTGAGCAGGTACAGCGCGGTGAGGCGGCGCTCGGTGCCGACCAGCTTCGCGAAGCTGCCGATGACCTCGGCGTCCGAGAGGTCCTCCTTCTGCGCGATGCGGCTCATCGTCAGGTGGTGCTTGACGAGGAACTCCGCCAGCAGCGCGTCGTCGCGCTCCAGGCCGTGGTCGCGCGCGAAGCGCCGCACCTCGAGCGCGCCGAGGTCGGAGTGGTCGCCGCCGCGCCCCTTGGCCACGTCGTGGAAGAGGGCGGCCACGTAGAGCAGCCAGGGCGCGTTCCACTGGGCGGCGAGCTGGCTGCAGAACGGGTACTCGTGCGCGTGCTCGGGGATGAAGAAGCGGCGCACGTTGCGCAGCACCATCAGGATGTGCTGGTCCACGGTGTAGACGTGGAACAGGTCGTGCTGCATGCGCCCGACGATGCGCCTGAACACCCACAGGTAGCGCCCCAGCACGCTGGTCTGGTTCATCAGCCGGAAGGCATGGGTGATGCCGCGCGGCTGGCGCAGGATCTCCATGAACAGCTCGCGGTTCACGGGGTCGTGGCGGAACTTCGTGTCCATCACGTTGCGCGCGTTGTAGAGCGCGCGCAGCGTGCGCGTGGAAAGGCCCGAAAGCCCGGGCGTCTGCGCGAAGACGAGGAAGGTCTCGAGGATCGCGTGCGGGTTCTCGAGGTAGAGGTCGTCCTTGACCACCTCCAGCGCGCCGGCGCGGTCGAGGAAGCGCGCGGTGATCGGCCGCATCGGCGCCGCCTCGCTGTGGCTGACGCGCTCGGCGATGTTCTGCAGCAGGATCTGGTTGAGCTGGGTCACCGCCTTGGCCGCCCAGTAGTAGCGGTGCATCAGCACTTCGGAGCTGCGCTGGCCCTTGGTGGCGCGGTAGCCGATGCTCTCGGCCACCGCGGTCTGCAGGTCGAACACGAGGCGATCCTCGCGCCGGCCGGCCACCGCGTGCAGGCGGGCGCGGATGAGCTTGAGGCTGCCTTCGTGCTTGACGAGCTGGCTCACCTCGAACGGCGTGATGAGGCCCTTGCCGGCGAGTTCGTTCCAGGTGCGGCCCAGGCCGGCCGCGCGCGCCACCCAGATCAGCACCTGCAGGTCGCGCAGGCCGCCCGGGCTTTCCTTGCAGTTGGGCTCCAGCGAATACGGCGTGCCGTCGTACTTCACGTGGCGCTGCTGCATCTCCAGCGTCTTGGCGCGCAGGAAGGCCTGCGGGTCCATCGCCGCGTTCGTGGCGTCGCGGAAGGCGCCGTACAGGCGCCTGGTGCCGCAGACGAAGCGCGATTCGAGCAGCGCGGTCTGCACCGTCACGTCGCGCTGCGCCTCGGCCACGCATTCCTCGACGGTGCGCACCGAGGAGCCGATCTCCAGCCCGATGTCCCAGCAGGCGGTGATGAAGCCTTCGATGGCGGCACGGCGCGCGTCGGCGTCCTCGCCGCCGGGCAGGAGCACCAGCACGTCGACGTCGCTGTGGGGGAAGAGTTCGCCGCGGCCGTAGCCGCCCACCGCCACCAGCGCGGCGCCGGGTGCCATGCCGGCGTGTTCCCACAGCTCGGCCAGCGTGGCGTCGACGTGGCGCGTCAGCGCCTTCAGCAGCCGGGTGGCCGCGGTGGCGGTGGCGCGCGCTTCGCGGAAGTGGTCGACGAGGGCGCGCTTGCCGTCGCGGTAGCGCGCGCGCAGCGCGGCAACGCTGCCCGCCGCGCGCGGCTCCGGAACGGCGGACATGCGCGTCGCGGTCAGGGCGCGGCCGGCGCCGGTTCGGGCTGCGGCGCCTTGCCGTAGCCCAGCGGCGCGAAGGCCGGCGGCGGCGGGCTGCCGGCCGAGACGGTGAGCACCTCGTAGCCGGTGTCGGTGACCAGCACCGTGTGTTCCCACTGCGCCGAGAGCGAGCGGTCCTTGGTGACGATGGTCCAGCCGTCGTAGGGGCGGTTGCCGCGCCGGTCTTCCTTGATCTCGCGCCGGCCGGCGTTGATCATGGGCTCGATCGTGAAGATCATGCCCGGCACCAGTTCTTCCAGCGTGCCCGGGCGGCCGTAGTGCAGCACCTGCGGCTCCTCGTGGAAGCGCGCGCCGACGCCGTGGCCGCAGAACTCGCGCACGACGGAAAAGCCGGCGTTCTCGGCGAAGGTCTGGATCGCATGGCCGATGTCGCCCAGGCGCACGCCCGGCTTGACCTTCACGATGCCCTTCCACATGGCTTCGAAGGTGACCTGGCACAGGCGCTTCGCGGCGATGCTGCCTTCGCCGACGACGTACATGCGGCTGTTGTCGCCGTGCCAGCCGTCCTTGATGACGGTGACGTCGATGTTGACGATGTCGCCGTTGCGCAGCGGCCGCTCGTCCGGGATGCCGTGGCAGACCACGTCGTTGAGCGAGGTGCACAGGCTGGCCGGGTAGGCCGGGTAGCCCGGCGGCTGGTAGCCCAGCGTGGCCGGGATGCCGCCCTGCACGTTGACGATGTAGTCGTGCGCGAGGCGGTCGATCTCGAGCGTGGTGACGCCGGGCTTGACGTGCGGGGTCAGCATGTCCAGCACCTCGCTGGCCAGCCGCCCGGCCAGCCGCATGCCTTCGATGTCGCCGCCGGTCTTGATGGGTATCGCCATCCCGGGATTATCCCACCCGCTCTCGTAGAATTCGGACTCATGGTTTTGCCTGCCCTCCAACTGCTGCACATCGAGGGCGGCAACGCCCTTCCGGCCTTCCGCGCCCGCGCGCTGCTCGAACGGCTGCAGGCCGTGGCGCCGCGCGTCACCGGTGTCGCCGCGCGCCACGTCCACTGGGTCGCCTTCGACCGCGCGCCCGCGCCGGCCGCGCTGGACAAGCTGCGCGCGCTGCTCGACTACGGCGAGCCCTATGCCGGCCCGGCCGAAGGCGAGGTGGCGGTCGTGATGCCGCGCCTGGGCACCGTCTCGCCCTGGGCGAGCAAGGCGACCGACATCGCGCGCAACTGCGGCCTCGAACTGCACCGCGTCGAGCGCGTCACCGAATACCGGCTGACGCTGAAGTCTGGCCTGCTGGGCGGCAGCAAGCCGCTGGCGGCCGCGGAACGCGAGGCGCTGGCGGCGCTGCTGCACGACCGCATGACCGAGAGCGTGGCCTTCGAGCGCGAGGCCGCGGCGCACCTGTTCGACCACCGCGAGGCCGAGCCGCTGGCGCACGTGGATGTGCTCGGCGCCGGCCGCGAAGCCCTGGTCCAGGCGAACCGCCGCTTCGGCCTCGCGCTCTCGGAAGACGAGATCGACTACCTGGTAGCCGCCTTCCGCGAACTGGGACGCAACCCGAGCGACGTCGAGCTGATGATGTTCGCGCAGGCCAACAGCGAACATTGCCGGCACAAGATCTTCAACGCCGACTTCACGATCGACGGCGAGCGCCAGCCGCTGTCGATGTTCGGCATGATCCGCCACACCGAGAAGACCCACCCGCAGCACACGGTGGTGGCCTACAGCGACAACGCGGCGGTGATGGAAGGCGGGCCCGTCGAGCGCTGGCTGCCGCAGGGATTCACCAACGCGCCGGCCTACGGGCCGCGCGCCGAGGTCTCGCACGTGCTGATGAAGGTGGAAACGCACAACCACCCGACCGCGATCTCGCCCTTCCCGGGCGCGGCCACCGGCGCCGGCGGCGAGATCCGCGACGAAGGCGCCACCGGCCGCGGCGCGAAGCCGAAGGCCGGCCTCACGGGCTTCTCGGTCAGCAACCTGCACCTGCCGCAGACGAACGAGCCCTGGGAGCGCGACCCCGTCGGCAAGCCGGAGCACATCGCCAGCGCGCTGGCCATCATGACCGAAGGCCCGCTCGGCGGCGCGGCCTTCAACAACGAGTTCGGCCGGCCCAACCTGGGCGGCTACTTCCGCGTCTTCGAGCAGACCGTGGCCGGGGTGCGCCGCGGCTACCACAAGCCGATCATGATCGCCGGCGGCATCGGCGCCATCGACGCCGGCCAGACGCACAAGAAGCATTTCCCCGCCGGCACGCTGCTGGTGCAGCTGGGCGGGCCCGGCATGCGCATCGGCATGGGCGGCGGCGCGGCCAGCAGCATGGCCGCCGGCAGCAACACCGCGGCGCTGGACTTCGACAGCGTGCAGCGCGGCAACCCCGAGATCCAGCGCCGCGCGCAGGAGGTCATCAACCACTGCTGGGCGCTCGGCGACGGCAATCCGATCCTCGCGATCCACGACGTCGGCGCCGGCGGCCTGTCGAACGCGTTCCCCGAACTGGTCGACGGCGCCGGCCGCGGCGCGCGCTTCGACATGGCGAAGGTGCCGCTCGAGGAGAGCGGCCTCGCGCCGAAGGAAGTCTGGTGCAACGAAAGCCAGGAGCGCTACGTGCTCGCGGTCGCGCCCGAGGCGCTGCCGCTCTTCAAGGCGATGTGCGAGCGCGAGCGCTGCCCGTATGCGGTGGTCGGCACCGCGACCGACGAGACCGAGCTGATCCTCCAAGACGGCGAGCGGCGCGCGATCGACATGCCGATGGACGTGCTGCTCGGCAAGCCGCCGAAGATGCACCGCGACGTGCGGCGCGTGGCGCGCGTGGAGCCGCCGCTGGACCTGACCGGCGTGAAGCTGGAGCAGGTGGCGCTGGACGTGCTGCGCCATCCCACGGTGGCGAGCAAGCGTTTCCTGGTGACGATCGGCGACCGCACGGTGGGCGGGCTCTCGCACCGCGACCCGATGGTCGGCCCCTGGCAGGTGCCGGTGGCCGACTGCGCGGTGACGCTGGCCGACTTCGCCGGCTTCCGCGGCGAGGCGATGAGCGTGGGCGAACGCACGCCGCTGGCCGCGCTGGACGCGCCGGCCTCGGGCCGCATGGCCGTCGGCGAGGCCCTCACCAACCTGCTCGCGGCGCCGATCGAGCTCTCGCGCGTGAAGCTCAGTGCCAACTGGATGGCCGCCTGCGGCGAGCCGGGCGAGGACGCCGCGCTCTACGACACCGTGAAGGCGGTCGGGCTGGAGTTGTGCCCGGCGCTGGGCATCGGCATCCCGGTGGGCAAGGATTCGCTGTCGATGAAGACGCGCTGGAGCGATCGACAGGTCACGGCGCCGGTCTCGCTCATCGTGAGCGCCTTCGCGACGCTGGACGACGTGCGCGGCACGCTCGCGCCGCAGCTGCAGGCCGGCGAGACGGTGCTGATCCTGGTCGACCTGGGGCAGGGCCGCAACCGCATGGGCGGCTCGATGCTGGCGCAGGTGCTGGGCCGCTTCGGCGACCGGGTGCCCGACCTCGACGACCCGCAGGCGCTGAAGGCGCTGGTGGCGGCGGTGAACGAGCTGCGCGCCGAAGGCCGCCTGCTGGCCTACCACGACCGCAGCGACGGCGGCCTGTGGGCGGCGGTGTGCGAGATGGCCTTCGCCGGCCGCCGCGGCGTGAGCCTGAACGTCGACATCCTGGTCACCGAAGGCGACGGCATCGGCGACAGCCGCGCCGAGTACGGCGATTCGAAGAACTGGGCCAGCCAGGTCGGCGAGCGCCGCAACGAGCTCACGCTGAAGGCGCTCTTCAACGAGGAGCTGGGCGTGGTGCTGCAGGTGCGCCGCAGCGACCGCGACGCGGTGATCGGCGTGCTGCGCGAGCATGGCCTGGCGCGCCACGCGCATGTCGTCGGCAGCACGCACGACCGTGGCACGCTGGAGGTCTGGCGCGACACGAAGCTGCAGTTCTCGGCCCCGCTGGCCGACCTGCTGCGCCAGTGGGACGAGGTGAGCTGGCGCATCGCGCGCCAGCGCGACAACCCGGCCTGCGCCGACAGCGAACACGACGCCGCCGCCGACGCCACCGACCCCGGTCTGCAGGTGCACCTGACGTTCACGCCGCCGCAGGCGCCGGCGGTGGTGGGCACGCGGCCGAAGATGGCCATCCTGCGCGAGCAGGGCGTCAATTCGCAGGTCGAGATGAGCTACGCGATGCACGCCGCCGGCTTCGAGACCTTCGACGTCCACATGAGCGACCTGCAGGCCGGCCGCGCGCGGCTCGACCAGTTCCAGGGCTTCGTCGCCTGCGGCGGCTTCAGCTACGGCGACACGCTGGGTGCGGGCGAAGGCTGGGCGCGGTCGATCCTCTTCAATCCCGCGCTGGCCGACGCTTTCGCGGCCTTCTTCGCGCGCCGCGACACGCTGGCGCTGGGCGTGTGCAACGGCTGCCAGATGATGGCCGCGCTGGCGCCCATGATCCCCGGCGCCGACGCCTGGCCGAAGTTCACGCGCAACCGCAGCGAGCAGTTCGAGGCGCGGTTCGCGCTCGTCGAGGTGCTGGAAAGCCCGAGCGTGTTCTTCGCCGGCATGGCCGGCAGCCGGGTGCCGATCGCGGTGGCGCACGGCGAGGGCTTTGCCGACTTCTCGCAGCGCGGCGACGCGGGCCGCGTGCTGCGGGCGCTGCGCTTCGTGGACCACCACGGCCGCGCGACCGAGCGCTACCCCTTCAACCCGAACGGCAGCCCCGAGGGCCTGACCGGCGTGACCACCGCCGACGGCCGCTTCACCGCGCTGATGCCGCACCCCGAGCGCGTGTTCCGCAACGTGCAGATGAGCTGGACCTCGGGCGATGTCGCCGCGCCCAGCCCCTGGCTGCAGATGTTCTTCAACGCCCGGCGGGCCTTCTCATGACGGAGCTCGTCGTCCGCAAGCTGCTCGTCGACCTGGAGACGCCGGTGCCGCGGCGCTGGAACGGCGGCGATGCGTTCCGCAGCGCGCTCTTCAACGCCCTCAGCTTCAGCTTCCCGGCCGGCGAGCAGTTCTTCATCGACTCGGTGAAGATGGGCGTGGCCGCGCTCGAAGGCGAGGCACGTGGTCGCTTCGAAGCCGAGGTCAAGGCCTTCGTCGGCCAGGAGGCCACGCACCGGCGCATCCACCAGCGCTTCAACGCGCATCTGGAGCGGCAGGGGCTGGTGAACACGTGGGCGCAGCGCATCGAGCGCCGGCGGCGACGTCTGGAGGGCAAGGACCTGCGTGCCTGGGTCGGCGTGACGGCGGCCACCGAGCACCTGACCGCGATCCTCGCCGAGCACCTCTTCGCCCACCCCGAGATGCTGGCCGGGGCCGAGCAGCGGCTGGCGGACCTGTGGTTCTGGCACGGCAGCGAGGAGAGCGAGCACCGCTCGACCGCGTTCGACCTCTACCGGGCGCTGGGCGGCAACGAACACTGGCGGCGGCGCCTGTTCACGATCGTCAGCCTGAACTTCGCCGTCGACCTGTGCCGGCAGACGCTGGCCAACCTGTGGCGCGACGGTGCCTTCTGGCAGCCGGCCACCTGGGCGAGCGCGTGGCGCACCCTGTTCGCGCGCGGCGGCCTGGTGCGCGAGTTGTGGGCCCCGTGGTGGCGCTACCGCGTGCCGGACTTCCACCCCTCGCAGGGCGACGCCAGCGCCGGCCTGCGCTGGCTGGCCGAACACGCGGCGCTGGCGCCGCCGGTGGGCCGCTGAAGCGGGTTCAGGCGCCGGCCAGGCGGCCGATCCACTCGTGCAGCGCGAAGCGCACCCCGGTGAAGCCGCCCGGCGTCGGCAGCCAGTGGCTGAAGCGCATGTGGTAGGCCCCGGGCAGGCCCATCGGCGCTGCCGTGATCTCCAGCTTCACCCCGTTGCGCTGGGCCGCGCGATTGAAGGCGGCCACCGCGCGCCGCATGTGGTAGTGGTGCGTCACCAGGATCAGGTGCTCGATGTTCTGGTCCTTGATCAGCTGCACGGTGCGCATCGCGTTCTCGTTCGTGTCGCGCGACTGGGTCTCGGTCCAGCGCAGCGGACGGCCGAACTCGCGGTCGGCGATGCGGGCCGCGATCTCGGCCTCGCTGGGGCCTTCTTCGGAAGCCCAGCCGATGCCGCCGCTGAAGCCCAGCGGCAGGCCCGTCTCACGAGACAGCCAGATCCCGTAGCGCAGCCGCTCGAGCGAGATGTCGTTCAGGTTCGACAGACCGTATTCGGGCGAGACGAGACGGCGGCCACCACCGAGCACGAAGATCGCCGTCTTCTGTGCCTTCTTCAGGTCGCCCACCTCGTTCTGGCTCAACGCGCGCGGGGGCATCAGCAGCAGCTGGGTCAGCGCATGGGCAGCGACGGTGGTGCACATGAGCCAGATGCCGAGCGTGCCGCCGAGCGTGAGGGTCCAGGCCAGGAGACGCCGCCGGTACATGAGCCGGGCCCCCAGCAGCACCATCAGCACGAAGGGCACCGGCGGCATCAGCAGGTCCTCGAGCAAGGGCTTCCAGGATTCGATGCCGATCATCACGAAGAGGTCGTTCACGGTCGGTGCGTTTTCGGGTTCGGGAGGGACGGTCGGCGGGTCTTGCGGCGGCCTGCCGGTGGGCGGCAGCGCGCTGTGCTGCAATCAGCCGCCAGTGTAAGGACGCGGCCCGGCGGCCGACCGAGCCAACGGCAACAAGGAGTTCACGGACATGACCCCCGAGACCATCACCCTGGGCGGCGGCTGCTTCTGGTGCCTGGAAGCGGTGTACGAGCAGGTCGACGGCGTGATCGCCGTCGAGTCGGGCTACGCCAACGGGCACGTGCCCCGACCCAGCTACCAGCAGGTCTGCGAAGGCGACACCGGCCATGCCGAGGTGGTGCAGGTCTGCTTCGACCGTGACCGCATCACGCTGGCCGAGGTCCTGGAGATCTTCTTCAGCATCCACGACCCGACCACGCTGAACCGCCAGGGCAACGACGTCGGGACGCAGTACCGCTCGGCCATCTACTGGCACGACGATGCACAGGAGCCGGTGGCGCGCGCGGTGCTGGACGAAGCCAACCGCGACCTGCGCGGCCGCGTGGTGACCGAGCTGGCGAAGCTGGACAACTACTGGCGTGCCGAGGACTACCACCAGCACTACTTCGCCAACCACCCGAACGCCGGCTACTGCGCGTTCGTGGTGGCGCCCAAGGTGGAGAAGTTCCGGCGCACGTTCAAGGCCCGGTTGAGGGCCTGAGGGTCCGGTTCAGAACGGCGAGAAGGCGCTCGCCGGCTCGGGGTCGGGGAACAGGGTCGCGAGGGCGCGCCGCAGGTCCTGCCGGCGCGCGCGCTGCTCGGGGCTCGGGCCGGCCAGTTCGGAGAACATGGGCGCGCGCAGCAGCCACAGGTCGCTCGGGTCCTCGGCGGCGCGGATCTGCTCGCGCAGCCAGTCGGCGCGCGGCCCGCTGCAGGTGGCCAGCGCGTCATGGAAGACCAGCTTCAGGCCGACGAAGGTGCGGCGGGCGGCGATGCGGGCCAGGCGGTCCGAAGGCAGGCCGGCGCCGGGCAGGCCCGGGCTGGGCATGAAGTGGCGCGGTTCGCGGGGCTGCATCGGGGCGCCTTCAGAGCGGGGCGAAAGCCGAGCGCGGCGAGCGGGTCGGGAAGTGGCGGTTGAGCTCGGCCACGCGTTCCTCGGCCTCGGACTGGCTGCGTGCCACCGCGACCACGCGGTAGACCTCGGTGCGCAGGTGCCACAGCTCGCGCAGCGAGTTGGTGAAGCGGATGCGGTCCTTCAGCAGCTTGGCGTCCAGCGTGTGGATGTCGCCGATCGTCTCGATGAAGTCGGCACGCACCGCCGGCAGGCGCGACAGCGGCGGTGCCGCCTCGTGCGGGGCCGGCGCCAGCAGCCAGAACATCAGGCGCTGCCAGGTCGATTCGGGGGCGTGGCACAGCGAAGGCGGACGCACCTCCACCCGCAGGCCGCTGGTGGTGGTGGCCGGCACGCTGGCGCTCGCACTGGCGGTGACGGCGGCGGCGCGGCTGGAGCGCGAAAGGGCGAAGTGCAGTGACCTCATGGCTGTGATATCGGACACGCTTGTCCGAACCTGAGGTCATTCTGGAAGCGGGACGCCCGTGGCAAATGCCCGAACAGCCGGGGCAAGGCCCGTCAGTTCTTGACTTCAGCGGGCGGGGCCGACCGCCGCCGCGCGGGCGATTTCAGACGCTGCCGTAGACGGCCTTGCGCTCCGCCGTGTAGGCCCACCAGGGGCGCGGCTCGGCACCGCGCATGAAGTCGGTGGCGGCCATGAAGGTGTCCAGCACGCAGGGGTCCTGGCGCTTGCCGGTGCGCGCGCACAGCTGCTGGTAGAGCACGAAGGCGTCGCGGCCGGCCAGTTCGCGAGGGTGCAGCACGCCCAGAAGGCGCAGGTCGGCCGCCAGAGAGGGGCCGATGTTCGGCAGCTGTTCCAGCTGCTCGCACTCGGCCGCCGTGCGCGCCTTGGGTGGGCGCGCGGGCCGGGTGGTGGTGGCTGCGGCGGCGCCCATCTCACATGAGCATGGTGTTGCGGATCAGGCCGACGGCGATGCCTTCGAGCGCGAAGCCGGGTTCGCCCGGCGGCACCACGATGGTCTGGAAGTCCGGGTTCTCGGGGATCAGCTCGATGCCGGCCTTGGTGCGACGCAGCCGCTTCACGGTGACGTCGTCGCCCAGGCGCGCCACCACGATCTGGCCGTTCTTCGCGTCGACCGCCTTCTGCACCGCGAGCAGGTCGCCGTCCATGATGCCGGCGTCGCGCATGCTCATGCCGCGCACCTTGAGCAGGTAGTCGGGCCTGCGCGGGAAGAGCGAGGTCTCGACGACGAAGGTCTGGTCGATGTGTTCCTGCGCCAGGATCGGGCTGCCGGCGGCCACCCGGCCCACCAGCGGCAGCGTCAGCTGCGCCAGGCTGGGCAGGGGCAGGCTGAACTGCTTGCCGTACTGCGAAAGGCGCGCCTCGTTCAGGGCGCGCAATGTGGCATCCTTCAAGCGGATGCCGCGCGACGTGCCGCCCACGAGTTCGATGACGCCCTTGCGCGCCAGCGCCTGCAGGTGCTCTTCGGCCGCGTTGGGCGAGCGGAAGCCCAGTTCGGCCGCGATCTCGGCCCGCGTGGGGGGGGCACCGGTGCGTTCGATCGCGCTTTGCACCAGGTCCAGGATCTGCTGCTGGCGGGCGGTGAGCTTGGGGCCTTCGTCCATGGTCGGGGAGCCTGTGGTTTTGTCCAGCCACCTGTATTTTCATCCAGAAAACCGCGCATGCCAAGTGCTTCGCCCGTGATCGTGGTGCTGGGCACCGGCGGCACCATCGCCGGCACCGCGGCCAGCCCGACCGACGCCACCGGCTACCGCGCCGCGCAGCTGGGCGTGCGGACGCTCGTCGACGCGGTGCCGGCGCTTGCCGGCCGGCCGCTGGAAGCACTGCAGGTCGCGCAGGTCGACAGCAAGGACATGGGGCCGGCGGTCTGGCGCGAACTGGCGCACGAGGCCGCGCGGCAGCTCGCGCGGCCCGAGGTGCAGGGCGTGGTCGTGACCCACGGCACCGACACGCTGGAAGAGACCGCCTGTTTCCTGCACCGCGTGCTGGCGCCGGCCAAGCCGCTGGTGCTGACCGCCGCGATGCGGCCGGCGACTTCGCTGCAGGCCGACGGGCCGCAGAACCTGCTGGACGCGGTGACGCTGGCCGGCGAGCCCGGCGCGCGCGGCGTGATGGCGGTGCTGGCCGGGCGCGTGTTCGCGGCCGAGGGCCTGCGCAAGGTCGACGCCTGGCGGCTCGACGCCTTCGAAGGCTTCGAGCTGGCGCGGCTGGAGAACGGCCGCGTGCGCACGCTGGCACCGTGGCCGGAAGGTGTCGCGCTCGGGCTGGAAGCGGTGGCGCCGCCGCCGGAGCAGTGGCCGCGCGTGGCCTGGATCACCAGCCACGCCGGCTTCGACGGCGCGCTGGTGGACGCCGTGCTGGCCGCCGGCTACGACGGCCTGGTGGTGGCCGGCACCGGCAACGGCACCCTGCACCACGAGCTGGAAGACGCTCTGGACCGCGCGCGCGCAGCCGGCCTGGCGGTGAGGCTCACCACGCGCTGCGCCAGCGGCCGCCTGGTCGACGGCCCGCCCGACCAGCCGGTGGGGCCGGCGCAGGCGCGCGTGGCGTTGATGCTCGAACTGCTGGCCGGCTGAACCCGGCTCTCAGACCACGGTCAGCGTGACGTCCACGTTGCCGCGGGTGGCGTTCGAGTACGGGCAGACCTCGTGCGCGGCGGCGACGAGCTGCTCGACCGCGGCGCGCTCCATGCCCGGCACCGAGACGGCCATCGCGACGGCGATGTTGAACGCGCCCGGCTTCGAGCCGTGCGGCCCGATGGAGACGTCGGACTTGATCGACACCTCGGCCGGCAGCTTGATCTTCTGGCGCCCGGCCACCGCCTTCATGGCGCCGATGAAGCAGGCCGAGTAGCCGGCGGCGAACAGCTGCTCGGGGTTGGTGCCGGGGCCGTCGTCGCCGCCCAGCGCCTTCGGGGTGGACAGCTGGAGCTTGATCTTGCCGTCGGAAGACTCGGTGGTGCCGGTGCGGCCGCCGGTGGACGTGGCGGTGGCGGTGTAGACGGCTTGCGCGATCGAAGGCATGGCGTGGACTTCCTTTGTGGTGGAGTGCGGTGCTTCAGGCCGCGGTGGGGGTGGCGTGCACCACCTGGTCGCGCAGCGACTTCAGGCGGGCGGTGAGGGACGCGAGTTCGTCGAGCGAGCAGCCGGCGGCGCAGGCCACGGCGGCCGGCACGTCCAGCGCGCGACTCTTCAGCGCGCGGCCGGCGGCGGTGAGCTGCAGCAGCACGCGCCTTTCGTCGGCGCTGTCGCGCAGGCGCTGCACCAGGCCTGCCGCTTCCAGCCGCTTGAGCAGCGGGGTCAGCGTGCCGGAGTCCAGGCCCAGCCGTTCGCCGACCTGCGAGACGGCCAGGCCGTCGCCTTCCCACAGCACCAGCAGCACCAGGTACTGCGGGTAGGTCAGGCCCAGCGGGTCCAGCAGCGGCTTGTACAGCTTGGTCATCGCGAGCGATGCCGAATAGAGCGCGAAGCAGAGCTGGTGGTCCAGCTTGAGCCATTCGCTGCGGTCGGTTCGGCGCGCCATGGCGAGAATGATAGGGCGCAATTCAATTGCACACAATCAAAATGGTCATCCGAGCCACGCGAGTCGCGCGAGGGTCGCGGTCAGCCGCCGGCCGACTCCAGCGACTCGATCTCGGACTGCAGCTCGAGCCAGCGCTCTTCCAGCATCTGCACCTCGGCGCCGATGTGGGCGAGCCGTCGGCCATGGTCGGCGATCTGCGCGCCGGAAAGGTCCGCGCCGGCCAGCTCGGCTTCCAGGCCGGCGCGTTCGGCGGCCAGCTTCTCCAGCCGGCTGTCGATCTGCTGCACCTCCATGCGCAGCGGCCGTGTCTGGTTGGCGCGCTGGGCTCGCGCCTGCGCCTGCTGCTTGCGCTCGTCGCGCCGGTTGGCGGCAGGGGCGGGCGTTTCCGCGCGCGGCGCGGGCTCGGCCTCGCGCACTGGCACTGGCACCGGCGCGGGCACCGGCGGCGCCGGCTGGCCGCGCGACTGCGCGCGTGAGACCTCCAGCAGCCAGCGCTGGTAGTCGTCGAGGTCGCCGTCGAAGGGCTGCATGCCGCCGCCGGTGACGAGCCAGAACTCGTCGCAGGTCTCGCGCAGCAGCGCGCGGTCGTGGCTCACCAGCATCACCGTGCCTTCGAACTCGTTGAGCGCGATCGACAGCGCCTCGCGCGTGGTCAGGTCCAGGTGGTTGGTGGGTTCGTCCAGCAGCAGCAGGTTGGGGCGCTGCCAGACCAGCATCGCCAGCACCAGGCGCGCCTTCTCGCCGCCCGAGAGCGAGCCCACGGGCTGCGACACCATCTCGCCGCTGAAGCGGAACACGCCCAGGAAGTCGCGCAGCTCCTGCTCGCGCGCCAACGGGCCGACGTCGCGCGCCAGCCGCACCAGGTGCATCAGCGCGCCGTCCTCCGGGTGCAGCACGTCCAGCTCCTGCTGCGCGAAGTAGCCGATCACGAGGCCCTTGCCTTCGGTGATGCGCCCGGCCAGCGGCGGCAGCGTGCGCGCGATGGTCTTCACCAGCGTCGACTTGCCCTGGCCGTTGGCGCCCAGGATACCGATGCGCTGCCCCGCCAGCACCGAGCGGTTGACGTTGCGCACGATGGGCGTGGCCCCGTAGCCGCACACAAGCCCGTCGAACGCAAGCATCGGGTTGGGCAGGCTCGCCGGCTCCTTGAACTCGAACTCGAAATCGCTCGCGGTGAGCACGGGCGCGAGCTTCTCCATCCGCGCCAGCGCCTTCACGCGGCTCTGCGCCTGCTTGGCCTTGGTGGCTTTGGCCTTGAAGCGGTCGATGAAGCGCTGCAGGTGGGCGATGCGCTCCTGCTGCTTCGCGTAGGCCGACTGCGCCTGCGAGAGCCTTTCGGCGCGCAGTTCCTCGAAGGCGGTGTAGTTGCCCGTGTAGCGGGTGAGCGTGCCCTCGTCCAGGTGCACCGTGACCTTGCAGATCGCGTCCAGGAACTCGCGGTCGTGGCTGATGACGACCATCAGCCCTTCGAAGCGCTTCAACCAGGCTTCCAGCCAGACCAGCGCGTCCAGGTCCAGGTGGTTGGTGGGCTCGTCCAGCAGCAGCAGGTCGGCAGGGCACATGAGCGCGCGCGCCAGCTGCAGCCGCATGCGCCAGCCGCCGGAGAAGCTGTTCACTGGCGCGTCCAGCTGGTCGGTGCGGAAACCCAGGCCGAGCAGCAGCGCCTGCGCGCGCGCACGGGCGTCGAAGGCGCCGGCCTCGTCCAGCGCCAGGTGGGCTTCGGCGATGGCGTGGCCGTCGCCGCCGGCCTCGGCGGCCGCGAGCGCCGCCTGCGCGGCCGCCAGCGGGGTGTCGCCGGCGAGCACGAAGTCGGTCGCGCCTTCATCGGTCTCGGGCATCTCCTGCGCCACTTCGCCGAGGCGCCAGCGCGGCGGGATCTCGACGTCGCCGGCGTCGGCGTGCAGCCGGCCGCCGAGCAGCGCGAACAGGCTGGACTTGCCGGCGCCGTTGCGGCCGATCAGGCCCACCTTCTCGCCCGGATGCAGCGTGAGGCTGGCGCCTTGCAGCACCACCTTGGCACCGCGGCGCAGCGTGAGGTTGCGGATCGTGATCATGAAAGAAGGGCTTCGCGCGTGAGCAGCAGCACCTGGTCTTCGCCGGCGCTGGTGTCCAGCCAGACCGCTTCCAGGCGCGGGAAGGCGGCTTCGAAGTGGGCGCGCTCGTGGCCGATCTCGAGCACCAGCACGCCGTGGTCCGACAGGTGCGGCGGCAGTTCGCGCAGCAGGCGGCGCACGAAGTCCATGCCGTCGGCGCCGCCGGCCAGCGCCAGCACCGGTTCGGCGCGGTATTCGGGCGGCAGCGCGGCCATCGAGGCCGCGTTCACGTAGGGCGGGTTGCAGAGCACGAGGTCGTAGGCGCCGTCAGCGGCGGCCAGCCCGTCGCCCTGGCGCAGGCGCACGCGGTCCTGCAGTCCGTGGCGCTGCACGTTCTTCGCCGCCACTGCCAGCGCGTCGGCCGAGACATCGGTGGCGTCCACCGTCACCTCGGGCCAGGCCAGCGCCGCCAGCACCGCGAGGCTGCCGTTGCCGGTGCACAGGTCCAGCACGCGGCGCGTGCGGTCCGAGAGCCAGGCGTCCAGCGTGCCGTCGGCCAGGGGCTCGGCGATCAGCGAGCGCGGCACGATCACGCGTTCGTCGACGAAGAAGGGCACGCCCTGCAGCCAGGCCTCGCCGGTCAGGTAGGCCGCCGGCCTGCGGGTGCGGATGCGCTCTTCCACCAAGGCGCGCGCGGCGGCTTCCTCGGCCGCGGAGAGCTCGCGCGCGGCGGCGCCGTCCAGGTCGTCCAGCGGCAGCCCCAGCTGCCACAACACCAGCCAGGCCGCCTCGTCGAAGGCGTTGGTGGTGCCATGCCCAAACGAAACGCCCGCCTGGTCCAGGCGGGCGCTCAGGGCCTGCACGAGGTCGATCAGCGTCATCGCAGGAAGCGCTCCAGCGTGCCGCGGTAGACGTTCTTCAGCTTTTCGACAGCCGCCACCTCCACGTGCTCGTCGATCTTGTGGATGCTGGCGTTCACCGGCCCCAGTTCCACCACCTGCGGGCAGATCTTGAAGATGAAGCGCCCGTCGGAGGTGCCGCCGGTGGTGCTGAGCTCAGGGCGCAGGCCGCATTCGGCCTCGATCGCGCCGGAGACGGCGTCGGTCAGCGTGCCCGGCGTGGTGAGGAAAGGTTCGCCGCCCAGCACCCAGGTCAGCTCGTATTCGAGGCCATGCCGGTCCAGCAGCGCCTGCACGCGCTGCTTCAGCGCCTCCGGCGTGCTTTCGGTGCTGAATCGGAAGTTGAAGTCCACCACCGCCTGGCCGGGAATCACGTTGAGGGCGCCGGTACCGGCCTGCAGGTTGCTCACCTGCCAGGTGGTGGCGGGGAAGAAGGCGTTGCCTTCGTCCCAGCGCGTGGCGGCCAGCTCGGCGAGCGCGGGTGCCAGCTGGTGCACCGGGTTGCGCGCCAGCTGCGGGTAGGCCACGTGGCCCTGGATGCCCTTGACGACCAGCCGGCCGGACAGCGATCCGCGGCGGCCGTTCTTGATCATGTCGCCCAGCCGGCTCAACGAGGTCGGCTCGCCGACGATGCAGGCGTCCAGCCGCTGGCCCCGTTCGCGCAGCCACTCGACCACGCGCACGGTGCCGTCGACCGAAGGGCCTTCCTCGTCGCTGGTGAGGAGGAAGGCGATGCCGCCGGCATGCTGCGGCGTGCGGGCGACGAACTCCTCCACCGCCACCACCATGGCCGCGATCGAGGTCTTCATGTCGGCCGCGCCGCGGCCGTAGAGCCGGCCGTCGCGGTGGCTGGGCACGAAGGGGTCGCTCGTCCACTGTTCCAACGGGCCGGTGGGCACGACGTCGGTGTGGCCGGCGAAGCACAGCACCGGGCCGGGCGCGCCGCCGCTTCGCAGCGCCC
This sequence comes from uncultured Rubrivivax sp., assembly GCA_964454485.1. GTDB lineage: Bacteria > Pseudomonadota > Gammaproteobacteria > Burkholderiales > Burkholderiaceae_C > Rubrivivax. Next base: position 11,755 of record CAYVXO010000006.1, on the reverse strand, counting down.
ACAGGTTCTGCACCTGCGCGTCTTCGGGGCCGAAGGGCAGCGAGACGCACTCGAAGCCGATCGCGCCCAGCCGCCGGGCCAGCAGGTCCTGGCAGCCGCCGTCGGCGGGGGTGACGGAACGGCGGGCGATCAGCGCCTCGGCGAGGCGCAGTGCGGCGTTGGCCATCTCAGCGCTGGCTGGGAGCAAACATCCACCCCCTCGAGGGGGCGCGCGAAGCGCGTAGGGGGTGGTTCATTTCACGGCCCAGGGCACGCCGGCGGCGCGGTGGTCTTCCGGACGCACGTCGAGCGTGATCTCGGTGAAGGTGGCGGCCTCGGGCTCTTCCTTCTTGGGCGCCACACGCGAGATCGGGCCGGTCTCGTTCTGCAGCCGCCACAGCAGGTTGGTCGGCGAGTCGGCCATCATCAGGCCGTCGTCGCGCGAGATCGTGCCTTCGGTGATGAGGCGGGCGATGTCCTGCTCGAAGGTCTGCGATCCTTCGGCGAGCGACTTCTCCATCGCCTCCTTCACGCCGGACATGTCGCCCTTCTCGATCAGCTCCGAGACGAGCTTGGTGTTGAGCATCACCTCCACCGCCGGCACGCGGCCGCCCGCGTTGGCGCGGATCAGGCGCTGCGAGATGATGGCCTTCAGGCCCGCCGAGAGGTCCGACAGCAGCGTGGGCCGCGACTCCGGCGTGTAGAACGAGAGGATCCGCCCCAGCGCGTGGTAGCTGTTGTTGGCGTGCAGCGTGGACAGCACCAGGTGGCCCGAAAGCGCGTACGACAGCGCCGAGCTCATCGTCTCGCGGTCGCGGATCTCGCCGATCATGATGCAGTCGGGCGCTTGGCGCAGCGCGTTCTTCAGCGCGACCTGCAGGCTCTGCGTGTCGCGCCCCACCTCGCGCTGGTTGACGATGCTCTTCTTGTTGGTGAAGAGGAACTCGATCGGGTCCTCGATGGTGAGGATGTGGCCCGCCATCTGCTGGTTGCGCCACTCCAGCATCGACGCCAGCGTGGTGCTCTTGCCGGTGCCGGTGGCGCCCACCATGAGGATGAGCCCGCGCTGTTCCACCACCAGGCTGGACAGCAACGGCGGCAGCTTCAGCGAGTCCATCGCCGGGATCTCGTGCGGGATGCAGCGGAAGACGGCGGCGATGCTGCCGCGCTGCTTGAAGGCCGAGAGCCGGAAGCTGCCCACGCGCGCCAGCCCAATGCCGACGTTCAGCTCGCCGGTGTCGTCCAGTTCCTCCAGCTGCTGCGGGGTCAGCAGCTCGGCCAGCAGCTGGCGCAGCTGGGTGGGCGTGAGCAGCTGGTCCGACAGCTGCATGATCTGGCCGTGGATCTTGATCAGCAGCGGCGTGTTCGCCGACATGTAGACGTCGGAAGCGTTCTTCTCCGCCATCAGGCGAAGGACTCTTTCCATGTTTCCCGACATCTCGGCTCTCCCCGGCGACTGACCGATCAGGCGCGCAGCAACTCGTTGATGCTGGTCTTCGACCGCGTCTGCGCATCCACGCGCTTGACGATCACGGCGCAGTAGAGGTTGTACTTCCCGCCGGCCTTGGGCAGGCTGCCGCTGACCACCACCGAACCGCTGGGCACGCGGCCATACGTCACGCTATCGGCCTCGCGGTCGTAGATGGGCGTGCTCTGGCCGATGTAGACGCCCATGCCCAGCACCGAGTTCTCCTCGACGATGACGCCTTCGACGACCTCGCTGCGCGCGCCGATGAAGCAGTTGTCCTCGATGATGGTCGGGTTGGCCTGCAGCGGCTCCAGCACGCCGCCGATGCCCACGCCGCCCGACAGGTGCACGTTCTTGCCGATCTGCGCGCAGGAGCCGACGGTGGCCCAGGTGTCGACCATGGTGCCTTCGTCGACGTAGGCGCCGATGTTCACGTAGCTGGGCATCAGCACCACGTTCTTCGCGATGTAGCTGCCGCGCCGCGCCACCGCCGGCGGCACCACGCGGATGCCGGTCTCGCGCATCGCGTCCTCGCTGACGTGGGCGAACTTGGTCGGCACCTTGTCGAAGTAGCTCAGGTCGCCGGCGCGCATGACGTGGTTGTCGGTCAGGCGGAACGACAGCAGCACCGCCTTCTTGACCCACTGATTGACGGTCCACTGGCCCACGCCCTGGCGCTCGGCCACGCGCACGCGGCCGGCGTTGAGGTCGGCGATGACCTGGTCGACCGCCTCGCGCACCTGCGGCGCGTTGGCGGCGGTGAGGCTGGTGCGCTGTTCCCAGGCCAGGTCGATCGTGTTCTGGAGGTCGGTGCTCATCGGGAGAGGTTCTCGCGGTACTTGGAAGTGAATTCGACGATGCGGTGCGCGGCTTCGAGGCATTCCTCGACCTCGGCCACCAGCGCCATGCGCACGCGGCCGGCGCCCGGGTTGGCGGCGCCGCTGCCCCGCGCCAGCAGGCTGCCGGGCAGCACCGCCACATTGTATTGAGCGAGCAGTTCGCGGCCGTAGCGGATGTCGTCTCCTCCGGGCACCCGGGCCCAGAGGTAGAAGCCGGCGTCCGGCAGCGCCACCTCCAGCGCCTGCTGCAGCACCGGCGTCACGGCGGCGAACTTGCGGCGGTACAGCTCGCGGTTGGCGACCACGTGCGCCTCGTCGTTCCAGGCCGCGATGCTGGCCGCCTGCACCACCGGGCTCATGGCGCTGCCGTGGTAGGTGCGGTAGAGCAGGAAGGCCTTCAGGATGCGCGCATCGCCGGCGACGAAGCCCGAGCGCATGCCCGGCACGTTGCTGCGCTTGGAAAGGCTGGTGAACGACACCAGGTTGCGGAAGGCGTTGCGCCCCAGCTTCTGCGCCGCTTCCAGCCCACCCAGCGGCGGCTCGTCTCGGAAGTAGATCTCCGAATAACACTCGTCGCTGGCGATCACGAAGCCGTGGCGGTCGGACAGGGCGAACAACTGCTCCCATTCCGAAAGCGGCATCACCGCCCCGGTGGGGTTGCCCGGCGAACACACGTACAGCAGCTGCGTCTTCGCCCAGGTGGCCTCGTCCACCTTCGACCAGTCGGGCGCGAAGTTGCGCGCCGGGTCGCTGGGCGCAAAGGCGGTGGCGGCCCCGGCCAGCAGGGCCGCGCCCTCGTAGATCTGGTAGAAGGGGTTCGGGCAGACCACGGTGGCGCCCGGCCGGGAGGCGTCGATCACCGTCTGCGCGAAGGCGAACAGCGCCTCGCGCGAGCCGTTCACCGGCAGCACCTGGGTGGTCGGGTTCACGGTCACGCCGTAGCGGCGCTGCAGCCAGCCGGCGAAGGCCTCGCGCAGTGCGGGGTCGCCGGCGGTGGCCGGGTAGGCCGAGAGTCCCTTCAGGTGGCTGCAGATCGCCTCTTCCACCAGCGCCGGCGTCGCGTGCTTGGGCTCGCCGATGCCCAGGCTGATCGGCCGCAGCGCCGGGTTGGGCGTGACGCCCTGGGTCAGCTCGCGCCAGCGCTCGAACGGGTAGGGGTGCAGGCGGTCGAGCAGGGGGTTCATGCGCCGGATTATCCTGGACGCCTGGGCGCCGCCTCCCCTGATCGCCCTTGTCAGCCAGACAGCAGGGAACCGGTGTCCAATGGCGCATCTTCGGCCCTGAGACCTCAAGGAGACGGTTCATGAGCAAGCGTGACGTGGTGGTGCTGGCGGCGGCGCGGTCCGCGATCGGGACGTTCGGCGGTTCGCTGTCGGACATCGAACCGGCGGAACTGGCCGGCAAGGTCATGAAGGCGACGGTCGAGCGCAGCGGCGTCGACCCCAAGGCCATCAACTACGTGACGGTGGGCAACACCATCCCCACCGAGAGCCGCTTCCCCTACGTGGCGCGCGTGGCCAGCATCCAGGCCGGCCTGCCGATGGACAGCGTGGCGATGGCGCTCAACCGGCTGTGCAGCTCGGGCCTGCAGGCGATCGTCACCACGAGCCAGAACATCCTGCTCGGCGACTGCGACTACGGCATCGGCGGCGGCGTCGAAGTGATGAGCCGCGGCGTCTACTTCAGCCCGCAGCTGCGCAGCGGCGCCCGCATGGGCGACGTGAAGATGATCGACAGCATGGTCGCCACCCTGACCGACCCCTTCGGCGTCGGCCACATGGGCGTCACGGCCGAGAACCTGGCGGTGAAGTGGGGCATCACGCGCGAGCAGCAGGACGCGCTGGCGGTCGAATCGCACCGCCGTGCCGCGGCGGCCATCGCCGAGGGGCGCTTCAAGAGCCAGATCGTCCCCATCGTCAAGCAGACCAAGAAGGGCGACGTCACCTTCGACACCGACGAGCACGTGAAGGCCGGCACCACGATGGAGTCGCTGGCCAAGCTCAAGCCCGCGTTCAAGAAGGAAGGCGGCACGGTGACGGCGGGCAATGCCTCCGGCATCAACGACGGCGCCGCCTTCTTCGTGCTCGCCGACGCCGCGGTGGCGGCGAAGGACGGCCACAAGCCGATGGCGCGCCTGGTGAGCTACGCGGTCGCCGGCGTGCCGAACGACGTGATGGGCGAAGGCCCGATCCCCGCCTCGCGCATGGCGCTGAAGAAGGCCGGCCTCACGATCGACCAGCTCGACGTGGTGGAGAGCAACGAGGCCTTCGCGGCCCAGGCCATCGCGGTCGCGCGCGGGCTGGAGCTGAACATGGCCAAGACCAACCCGAACGGCGGCGCCATCGCGCTCGGCCACCCGATCGGCTGCTCCGGCGCCTTCATCGCCACCAAGGCCCTGTACGAATTGCAGCGCATCAACGGCCGCTACGCGCTGGTGACCATGTGCATCGGCGGCGGGCAGGGCATCGCGGCGGTGTTCGAAAGGCTCTGAACCTTTCCTAGAAGCACGGCTCCTGGTCCACCTGGAGCCGGCAGCTCCACTGGAAGGTCTCGGCGCCGCGCTTCATCGAGCGCCGGAACACCGCGGTGGCCTCGTGGGCCACGGCATCGGGCAGCGGCAGCGCCAGCGGCGCGCCGCTGCGGTTGGTGTAGAAGTTGACGAAGCAGGTGTGCTCGGGCTCGCACAGGCGCTCGATCTCGCGCTCGTAGGCGGCGCGGTCGCGCGCCTCGGCCTCGGGCACCACCACCTGCAGCACCACGCCCTGGCGGCCGACGACCGTCCAGTCGGCGGCCATGGCCGGCAAGGCCGCCAAGGCGATCAGCGCGGCCGCGGTCCTCACAACGCTCCGCGGCAGCCCGGCGCGCCGCAGCGGCAGGGCAGCCGGCCGTCGTGGTGCGTCTCGCCGTAGTCGACCGTGATCTCGGCGCCCGGCTCGATGGGCTTGCCCAGCGCGTAGAACTCGACCCGGCCGTTGATGATGGCCAGGCGGGCGTTCGGCTTGCAGCTGTGGTTGGTGAAACGCATCGGGTCGGTGCTGCGGCTGAAGTCGATCGCCTTCTTCGCCGACAGCTCGACGATCATGATGCGTTCGTGGCGGGTGGCGCGGATGCGCGCCTCGGCCACGCTGATGCTCTCGCCGCGGATCTCGCCGATCTTGCGCCGCGGCGGGATGGCCTCGGCCGCGAAGGCGCCATGGCCGTCGATCGCGCTCGCGCGCACCTCGACGCGGTACTTCTGCCAGGGCGGCTGGCCGACTTCCGGCGGCGCGGCGCCTTTCACTTCTTCGTCGTCGCCGCCGCGCCCGCCCCGGCTGCCGTCTTGAGCGCGTTCAAGGTGTTGTTGACGTGCTTGTACGGGTTGAGGCTGGTGTACTGGTAGAGGATGACGCCGTTCTGGCCGATCACGTAGGACGTTCGGTTGGCGTACTCCGGCATCAGCGTGAGCGTGGCGTCGTAGGCCTTCATGACCTTCTTGTCGACGTCGGCGCCCACCGCGAACTTGTTGCGGCACTCGGCCACCGAGAACTTCTTGATCGTTTCCAGGTCGTCGGCCGAGACGCCGATGATGCTGGCGCCCAGCGCGTTGAAGCGCTCGGTGGATTCGGCGAACTCGTGCGCCTCGATGGTGCAGCCGGCCGAGAAGGCCGCCGGGAAGAAGTAGAGCACCACCGGCCCCTTCTTCAGCTCTTCCGACAGGTTGAACTTGAAGACCTTGCCGGCCAGCGAGGCTTCGATGGTGAAGTCGGGTGCCTTGTCGCCGACGTCCAGCGCCGCCTGCGCCGGTGTAAGGGCGGCGGCCGATGCCGCGACTGCGATGCTGATGGCGAGACGTTTCATCCTTGAATATCCTTCGCACGCGCCGGCGACTCCTGAAATCATACGCAACCCCTGCCGACCCGGATTCGTCTTCCCGATGCGACCCTTTCTTACGCTGGTGATTGCGCTCCTGGCCCTGCTGGCCAGCGGATGCGCCTCGCTGCCGCCCATTTCAGCCGTCAAGCGCCAGCCTTCGATGGGCATCCTCGCCTCGAAGGACACGCCGCTGGGGCGCATCGCCGCCGACTCGACGCCTTCGAAGGAACTCACCGGCTTCCGGCTGATGCCGATCGGCAGCTTCGCGCTCGACACCCGGCTGGCGCTGGCGCGCCGCGCCGCAGTGTCGCTGGACGTCCAGTACTACCAGATCCACGACGACGACACCGGCCGCTTCCTGCTGCGCACGCTGCGCGACGCGGCGATGCGCGGCGTGCGCGTGCGCCTGCTGATGGACGACCTCTACACCGAGGGCGAGGACGAGATGCTGCTCGGCCTGGCGGCGCACCCGAACGTGGAGATCCGGCTCTTCAACCCCTTCCCGGGCGGGCGCGACGGCGGCGTGCTCTCGCGCTTCACGGCGTCGCTGGCCGACTTCAGCCGCGTCAACCACCGCATGCACAACAAGCTGTTCATCGCCGACGGCGCGATGGCGGTGGCCGGCGGCCGCAACATCGGCAACGAATACTTCATGCGCGACGGCACGCACAACTTCGTCGACCTCGACGCCTTCATCACCGGGGCGCTGGTGCCGCAGCTGCAGTTCCTGTTCGACTACTACTGGAACAGCCCCTACGTCTACCCGCTGCAGGCCGTGGTGCCGCCGACGGCCGACGCCGCCACGCTGCAGGCCCGCTTCGACGAGCGCACCGGCCCGCGCACCACCGTGCCGCCGCCGCCGCCGCCGGCCAACGACGTGCTGGGCTACGGCCCGGTGAGCGAGGAACTCGACGACGGCCGCGTCGGCCTGATCTGGGCCGACGCCGAGGCCTACGCCGACCCGCCGGACAAGATCGCCGCCATGGCCAAGGGCGCGAAGCGCGAGCGCTACCTCGACGAGGAGGCGGTGCGCGTCAACGTGCTGGCGGAGCTGCGCGCGGCGAAGCAGGAGGTGGTGCTGACCTCGCCCTACCTGATCCCGGGCAAGAAGGGCCTGGAGGTGATGCAGGGCCTGCGCGAGCGCGGCGTCAAGGTGCGGCTCTTGACCAACTCGCTCGCCGCCACCGACGAGCCGCTGGTGCACATCGGCTACTCGCACTACCGCAAGCAGATGCTGAAGATGGGCGTCGAGCTCTACGAGCTTTCGCCCACGCGCGTGAAGCGCAGCTGGAAGCTGGGCATGTTCGGCGAATCGCGCGGCCGGCTGCACGCGAAGACGGCCGTCATCGACCGCCGCCACGTCTTCATCGGCTCGATGAACTTCGACCCGCGCTCGGAGATCCACAACACCGAGATGGGCCTCATCATCGACAGCCCGCAGCTGGCGCGCGAGATGCTGCGCCTGATGGACCTGGACAAGCTGCAGGCCAGCTACCGCGTGCGCCTGGGCAAGGACGGCGAGACGCTGCAATGGCTCTCGCTCGACGACGAGCAGGGCGAGATGATCCAGGAAGACGAGCCCGACGCCGGCTGGCTGCAGCAGCTGTGGCTCAACATCATCTCGCCGCTGGCGCCGGAGGAGTTGCTCTAGCCTTTCGGCAGCGCCACTGCCGGCGCCGGCTTCCAGCCCTTGCGGCGGTGCTCGGCCGTCACGAAGGTGCGGATGCCGCCGCGCACGTACCAGTCGGCGTGCACGCGCAGGAAGCGCGGCTGGATGGCCTTCACGATGTCGTCGCACACCGTGTTGGTCACCTTCTCGTGGAAGGCGCCTTCGTTGCGGAAGCTCCAGAAGTACAGCTTCAGGCTCTTCAGCTCCACGCACAGCCGGTCGGCCACGATCTCGATCGTGAAGTGCGCGAAGTCGGGCTGGCCCGTCAGCGGGCACAGGCAGGTGAACTCGGGCACGTCGAAGCGGATCACGTAGTCGCGCTCGGGCGCCGGGTTCGGAAACACCTGCAATTCTTTGCTCGGCGCGGTGGGCGGCACCGCGGGGGCGACGCGTTCGCGCGGGGTTCGGCGGGGCATCGGGAACGGGGGTTCTGAAGGGGGCGCGATGCTATCATCCCGGCCCCTGCTGCGCTCCGAATCCGGGCGCATTTTTCTTTCGAATCAAGCACTTAAGACGCAAAGCCGATGCGGCTGAACCAGATCAAGCTGGCGGGCTTCAAGTCGTTCGCCGAACCCACCACCTTCCAGCTGCCCGGCCAGCGTGTCGGCGTCGTCGGCCCCAACGGCTGCGGCAAGAGCAACATCATGGACGCGGTGCGCTGGGTGCTGGGCGAGAGCAAGGCCAGCGAACTGCGCGGCGAGTCGATGCAGGACGTGATCTTCAACGGGTCCGGGCAGCGCAAGCCCGCCAGCCGCGCCAGCGTGGAGCTGGTGTTCGACAACACGCTGGCGCGCGCCGGCGGCCAGTGGAACGCGTTCACCGAGATCGCGGTCAAGCGCGTGCTCACGCGCGACGGCACCAGCAGCTACTTCATCAACAACCAGCCGGTGCGCCGGCGCGACGTGCAGGACGTGTTCCTGGGCACCGGCCTGGGGCCGCGCGCCTACGCCATCATCGGCCAGGGCACGATCAGCCGCATCATCGAGAGCCGCCCCGAGGAACTGCGCATGTTCCTGGAGGAAGCGGCCGGCGTCAGCAAGTACAAGGAACGCCGCCGCGAGACCGAGAACCGGCTCAAGGACACGCGCGAGAACCTCACGCGGGTGGAAGACATCCTGCGCGAGCTGAACAGCAACCTGGAGAAGCTGGAAGCGCAGGCCGAGGTGGCCGCGCAGTACCGCCGGCTGCAGGACGACGGCACCCTGAAGCTGCACCAGTTGTGGTGGCTGAAGGCGCGCGACGCCGCCGGCGAAGAAGAATGCGTGGCCGCCGCCGTGGCCGAGGCCAACAACGCGCTGGAAGCGCGCCTGGCCGAACTGCGTCACGTGGAGGCCGAGCTCGAGCAGGTGCGCCAGGCGCACTACGAGGCCAGCGACGAGCTGCACGTGAAGCAGGGCGTGCTGGCCGAGGCCGCGCTCGAGGTGAGCCGGCTCGAGGAACGCATCCGCTACGTCGTCGAAGGGCGCCAGCGCGCGCAGGCGCGGCTGGAAGAGCTGAAGACGCAGAACGCGGCCTGGGCCGACCGCGAGGCCGAGGCGCGCGCCGAGCTGGAGCAGATCGCCGAGCAGATCGTCGCCGCCGACGAGCAGGCCGAGACCCTGGTCGCGCAGGCCGAGCAGCAGGGCGAGGAATTGCCGGCGCTGGAAGACGCGCTGCGTGCCGCACAAGGCCGCAGCAGCGAGCAGCGCAACGCGGTGGCGCAGGTGCAGCAGCAGATCCAGGTGCTGGCCGCCGAAAGCCGCAGCGTCGAGGAACAGTCGCGCGGCCTGAAGCAGCGGCGCGACCGCCTGGCCGGTGAACGCCAGGGCCTGCAGGCGCCCGACCTCGCGAAGCTGGAACAGCTGAAGGCGCAGGAAGCCGCCGCCCAGGCCACGCTGGAAGAGGCCGAAGCGCGGCTGCACGAGCTTTCGGAACAGGCCCCCGCGCTCGACGAGCAGCGCCGCGCCGCGCAGGACGCGGTGGGGCGCGAATCGGCGAAGCTGGCCGACATCGCGGCGCGCCTGGAAGCGCTGCGCGCGCTGCAGGAGAAGGTGCAGACCGAGGGCAAGCTCAAGCCCTGGCTGGAGAAGCACGGCCTCGTCGGCCTGCAGGGCCTGTGGACGCAGGTCCACATCGAAAGCGGCTGGGAGACGGCGCTCGAATCGGCGCTGCGCGAGCGGCTCAACGCCTTGTCGGTCGGCAAGCTGGACATGGTGCGCGCCTTCGGCGCCGACGCGCCGCCGGCCAAACTGGCGTTCTACGCGCTGCCGCCGGGGGCCATTGCCAACACGCACCAGACGCTGCCGCGCCTTTCGGACCTGCTGCGCCTGGGCGACGCCGGCCTGAAGGCGCTGCTCAACGACTGGCTCGAAGGCGTCTACACGGCTGCGTCGCTGGACGAAGCGCTGGCGCAGCGCAGCCAGCTCACGCACGGCGAAGTGATCATGACGCGCGAAGGCCACGCGGTCAGCCAGTTTGCGGTGACGTTCTACGCGCCGGACAGCGAACAGGCCGGCCTGCTGGCGCGCGCGCAGGAGATCGAGAACCTCGACCGCCAGCAGCGCGCGCAGGCGCTCATCGCCGACGAATCGAAGAGCGCCTCGGTGCGGCTGGAGGCGGCCTACACCGACGCTTCGTCGCGCCTGCTCACCGCGCGCCGCGAAGCCGCCGACGCGCAGACGCGCGCCCATGCGCTGCACGTGCAGGTGCTGCAGCTCAGCCAGCAGGCCGATGCCGCTGCGCAGCGCCACGAGCAACTGGCCGGCGAGCTGGCCGAGGTCGACGCCCAGCTCGAATCGCTGGAAGAACGTCGGGTCACCGGCGAGGCCCGCTTCGAGGAACTCGACATCGAGCTCGCGAACGCGCAGGAGAAACACGCGTCGCTCGACGACGAGGTGATCGGCGCCGAGCGCCGCCTGGCCGAGGCGCGCGAACAGCAGCGCGGGCTGGAGCGCCAGGCGCAGGAAGCGCGCTTCCAGGCGCGGTCGCTCGCCGCGCGGCGCGACGAGCTCCAGCGCAGCATCGAGACCGCGGCCCAGCAGGTGGCGGCCAACGTGCAGGCCGGCCAGCAGCTGGAGCTGGAACTGGGCAGCTTCGACGACGCCGCCGCGCAGTCGGGCCTGCAGACGGCGCTGGCGCTCAAGCTCGAACGCGAACAGCACCTGGCCGCCACGCGCAGCCGCTACGACGACCTGGCTGCGCAGCTGCGCCGCGCCGACGAACAGCGCCTCGGCTTCGAGCGCAGCCTGGAGCCGATGCGCGCGCAGATCACGAAGCTGCAGCTGGAACAGCAGGCCGCGCGCCTGGGTGGCGCGCAATACCTGGAGCAGCTGGACGCGGCCCAGGTCGACCGCGAGGCGCTCGCGAAGAGCATCGAGGACGGCGGCGTCAAGCTCTGGGGCCTGCAGACCGAGATCGACCGCATCAACGCGCAGATCAACGCGCTGGGCGCCGTCAACCTGGCGGCGCTGGACGAGCTGACGCAGAGCCGCGAACGCAAGACCTTCCTGGACGCGCAGCTCGCCGACCTGACCGACGCCATCACCACGCTCGAAGACGCGATCACCAAGATCGACCTCGAGACGCGCGACCTGCTGGCATCCACCTTCAACCAGGTCAACGAGCACTTCGGCCGCATGTTCCCCAGCCTGTTCGGCGGCGGCACCGCGAAGCTGGTGATGACGGGCGACGAGATCCTGGACGCCGGCGTGCAGGTGATGGCGCAGCCGCCGGGCAAGCGCAACAGCACGATCCACCTGCTCTCCGGCGGCGAGAAGGCGCTCACCGCGATCGCGCTCGTGTTCGCCATCTTCATGCTCAACCCGGCGCCGTTCTGCCTGCTGGACGAAGTGGACGCGCCGCTGGACGACGCCAACACCGAGCGCTACCGCAAGCTGGTGACCGAGATGAGCCTGAAGGGCACGCAGTTCCTCTTCATCAGCCACAACAAGATCGCGATGGAGATGGCCG